>DASVMB010000347.1:0-3915 GCA_036384575.1 Bacillota bacterium | reverse complement strand
TTCTAGTGGGGGTCAGTGGTTTTAAACAAGGCGTTTTGGTAAATAGGAGGCAAACGTGAATCTGATTCTATTGGGACCTCCCGGAGCGGGTAAGGGCACGCAGGCGGAATTACTGGTAAAGCAATATCATATACCCCATATTTCCACAGGGGATATTTTCCGTGCCGCCATCAAAGAAGGAACATCTCTGGGCCTTGAGGCCAAACGTTTCATGGACAGCGGCCAACTGGTTCCGGATGAGATCGTGATCGGTATCGTAAAGGAACGGCTGGTAAAACCCGATTGTGAATCCGGGTTTTTATTGGACGGTTTCCCGCGGACTGTGCCTCAAGCCGATGCGCTGGATCAATTTTTGAAGGGGCTTAATCGTCGGATTACTGCGGTGATTAACATTGAGGTGGATAATGAAATTCTATCATCCCGTTTAACCGGTCGCAGAGTCTGCCGGAATTGCGCCGCAGTCTATCACATCGCCACTAAACCCTCTAAGGTTCAGGGGGTTTGCGATCATTGCGGCGGAGAGGTCTACCAACGGGATGACGATACCCCGGCTACGGTTAGTAACCGGTTGGAAGTCTATACGAAGCAAACCGAGCCTTTGATCGCATATTATCGTTCCAAAGGGTTACTCGAAAGCTTTGACGGCACAAAACAGATTCCCGAAATCTTCGCTGCGATTTGTAAGGTATTAGAGGCAAAACAGAAATGATTGTTTTAAAATCCGCTTCGGAGATTGAGATTATGCGGATCTCCGGGAGCATTACCGCTGCTGTTTTGGAGGATTTGAGACAGATGATTCGGCCCGGGGTTTCCCTTGCCGATCTGGACCGACAGGCCGAATCATTGACCCGACATTATCATGCGATACCCGCTTTTAAGGGCTATAATGGTTTTCCCGCCTCAATCTGTGCTTCGGTCAATGACGAAGTGGTTCATGGAATTCCGGTCAACCGAATCCTGAAAGAGGGCGATATTGTAGGATTGGACTTTGGTGTGGTTTATCACGATTTTTACGGTGATTCCGCGATTACGGTTCCGGTAGGGCAAATTTCAAAGGAATCTCAAGAATTGCTCCGTGTTACCGAAGAGGCTTTATATAAGGGTATTGCCAAAGCACAGGCCGGTAACCGGTTATTTGACATCTCCGAGGCGGTTCAACGCCATGTCGAGTCCAATGGTTTTTCGGTGGTCCGCGATTTTGTGGGTCATGGAATAGGCCGCCGGATGCATGAGGCGCCCCAAGTCCCGAATTATGTGGGGAATGATTTCAACCCCCGTTTAAAGGCCGGTATGACCATCGCCATCGAGCCTATGGTGAATATCGGTTCGTATGAAGTGGATGTGGATTCGGGAAACAACTGGACGGTCCGTACTATCGACCACAAAAATTCGGCCCACTTTGAACATACAGTGGTTATCACAAATGGGGAGCCCGAGATCCTGACTTTACTCAGGCCGGAGTTACTGCCGAGGGGTTGATGACAGTAATGTTCTGTCCTACAGTCGATGGTTTGCGCCGCGGTCAAATGGTCCGTTCCACTCAAGGCAGAGATTTCGATCAATACTACTTGATCGTTGATCTGGTGGGTGACCGATATATTATGGTGGTGGACGGCTCTTATCACCGGTTGGCCAGACCCAAAAAGAAGAATTTGAAACACGTTAAGATTACAATGCTGGTGGCGAAAAATGTGGAAAAGGCGTTAATGAACAAGGAAAGCCTGACTGATTCGGTGATTGTCGCCGCCATCAATAAACTGAAAAATGAACTTGAGGAAGGGGAGCGGTTGAATGGGTAAACAGGATGTTATCGAGGTTGAAGGAACCGTGGTCGAACCGTTACCTAACGCCATGTTTCGTGTTGAATTGGAGAACGGTCACAAGGTTCTGGCCCATATCTCCGGAAAGATGCGGATGAATTTCATCAAGATCTTGCCGGGTGATCGGGTTACTGTAGAACTTTCAGCCTATGATTTAACCCGCGGCCGAATTGTTTATCGCTATAAATGACTTTGAACGGCCTCGACCGTCTTGGAAACCGGCGATAAATTCCCCGATAAGTTTCTGATAAATTTATAAATTGGACGGTTTATGGTAAAATTAGCAAGAGGAGGATTCCAAATGAAGGTAAGACCTTCCGTCAAACCAGTATGCGAACATTGCAAGATCATTCGGCGCAAAGGCCACGTTCTGGTAATTTGTGACAATCCTAAACACAAACAGAAACAAGGTTAAAGGAAATACAGGTTGCGGGATAGAGGTGCCACGGATAGGGCCTTGAACCCCGCCTGATTTAAAAGGAGGTCAAACAAATGGCGCGTATTGCCGGAGTAGATTTGCCACGTGATAAACGGGTAGAAGTTGCCCTGACATATATCTATGGATTGGGGCGTACTACCGCAAATGAGGTTTTAAGCAAGACCGGAGTCAACCCCGATACCCGGGTTCGAGACCTAACCGAGGAAGAGGTTACCAAATTAAGAGAAGTTATCGATCATGATTATAAAGTCGAGGGCGATCTCCGCCGCGATGAGTCTATGAATGTAAAACGGCTAATCGAGATTGGTAGTTACCGTGGATTGAGACACCGCCGCGGTTTACCGGTCAGGGGCCAGCGAACCAAAACCAACGCCCGCACCCGTAAAGGCCCGCGGAAGACCGTTGGCGCAAAGAGAAAGGCTTAAGGAGGTAATAAACGATGCCAGCAGCAAATACAAAACCTGTTGCCAAAAAAGGAGTCCGCACCCGTAAAAAAGAGCGGAAACACGTTGATAGCGGCGTAGCGCATATTCATTCTACGTTTAACAATACCGTGGTCACCATCACGGACACGGCAGGTAACGTTTTATCCTGGTCAAGCGCGGGGCATATGGGGTTCAAGGGTTCACGGAAGAGCACCCCGTTCGCGGCGGGTATGGCTGCCGAGGAAGCCGCCAAAATCGCTATGGATTACGGCATGAAGAATATCGAGGTATACGTTAAGGGACCGGGATCCGGCCGGGAAGCAGCGATCCGTTCGTTACAAGCCGCAGGACTTTTTGTCAATATGATTAAAGATGTAACACCGATTCCGCATAACGGTTGCCGTCCGCCGAAGCGGAGACGCGTTTGAAGCATATTTCTGGGAGGTGTAAACAAACTTATGGCACGATATAACGAAGCTGTTTGCAGATTATGCCGCCGTGAGGGCGAGAAACTTTATTTAAAGGGCGAACGATGCTATACTCAAAAATGCAGCGTTGGCAAACGGAGTTATGCTCCGGGACAACATGGTCAGGACCGGAAAAAAATCTCCGAATATGGAATCCAACTTCGGGAAAAACAAAAACTTCGCCGGATTTACGGGGTACTGGAACGCCAGTTTTCGGGATATTTTTCAATGGCCGAACGGAAACAAGGTATTACCGGTCAGAACTTACTGCAAATCTTGGAAACCCGGCTTGATAATGTAGTTTACCGGCTTGGGTTCGGGGCTTCCCGGAAAGAAGCCCGGCAGTTAGTGCTTCACGGACATTTCCGTGTAAACGGCAAAAAGGTCACCATTCCGTCCTATTTATTAAAGGTCGGGGATGCCGTTTCCGTCAAAGAAGGTAGTCTCGAATCGACGAAGATTAAGGCGAATCTTGAGTCTGCCGCCAGCCATACGATTCCGGAGTGGTTGGAACTCGATCTGAATAATCATCGTGGCACAGTAAAAGCTATACCGACCAGGGAGCAGATCGATATACCGGTTCAAGAGCACTTGATCGTAGAGTTGTATTCCCGTTAAACCACGGTTTTGCAATTGCTTGCAACCGGGAACACGGAACCAATACGCATATGCTTTGTTTGAATTTGGTTTAGGGAAGTTATTCGCCAGCTCAGATCCGATAGACCAATCAACCTGGAAGCTGAAAATTTGCTCCCCCCATTATT
>DASVMB010000346.1:0-3184 GCA_036384575.1 Bacillota bacterium | reverse complement strand
AAGCTACCAAAGCCGAATGGGAACTGGGCATACCGCCTGCACCGACGAACCTTCGGAAATTAATCTTCTTCTCCTTGGCGAAATAAAAAATGCCTTTAAGAAGCTGTGCAATAAACCAGGCAATCAAAGAAGTCCAGATGACATGATTATATGTTATCTCCCGCAGAAACGTCTGCAAAAATGATTCCCCTTTCTAAGACCCTGATGTTTGATCTCTAGAAATCCCGTTCCACCACATACCGCGCCCAGGTCAATAATAACTCCTTATAATGCGAATCCGTTAACGGCTTAAGCTCATCGACGGCTGCCGCGACAATCTCTGCCGCAAGCGTCCGGGTATATTCGATTCCGCCGTTATCGATCAGAATCCGGTTTATCCTGCCGATCTCCGCCGGGCCCGCCGCCGGGTTACCCAGCCACGTTTCAAGAAACTCCCGATCTGTGATATCCGCCTCATGGTAAGCATGCAGGACGATAAGAGTCCGTTTACCCTCCCGGATATCCGATCCCACAGCTTTACCCAACACCTGTTCATTACCGGTGATCCCTAAAATATCATCCTGAAGCTGAAAGGCTGTGCCGCAACGCCGGGTGAACCGGCCGATACCTTGAATGAGTTCATTCCCCGTGGGAGGTTGAGCGAGTCCGATGGCGGCGCCGGCCATCCCGGCAAATTGGTATAGTACCCCGGTTTTTAATTCCAGCATTTCGAGGATTTCCGCCTCTTGTAACTCTCCGATGGGACGCTTGGCAAATAGAACATCCAAAGCTTCTCCGGCCAACAATTCGTTGGTCACCTCAACCTCCAAGCGGTGCGCCAGATCAATCAAGACCAGCAGAGGTACACCCAATTCGGCCGAGTCTAGCAGCAGTCGAACCGACCAAGCATGCTGCAGATCACCGGCGAGGATAGCCATATTCCTTCCCAATGCCTCGGCATCCCCGGAAGAGTACCCCAGTTCCAAACCACGGCGCCGAAACTGTTCATGGACTGTCGGCGAACCCCGGCGTAGCGGATCGTTATCGATCACATCATCATGAACCAACGTCCATGTATGGTATACTTCTACTGCAGCCGCGGCATAAACCGCCTGTTCCTCCCGTCCTCCTACCGCCCCGCAACTGAAAAGGAGCAGCCCGGGCCGAAAACGTTTGGCCGGTCTGACAAGATATGAATAAACCGCCTGTTCGAGTTCGGCAGGGCGAAAACTCTGGCGATAGCGGGGTTGGTTGAAGATCTCGACAATTCCGGCCTCGCGGCTTTTTAGTTCCTGAATAAACTGAGCCTTACTTATATGAGACTCCATCAGTCGGCTATTCCTCCTCCCCGCTCAATTTAAACGGGCCGGTTTGGGGCTGATTACCCTCAAAGCCGAGCAACATCTCGACCCGGCCTTCGGCTGCGTCCAATTTGCCGTTACAAAACTTGGCCAGGCCGATACCCTCCTCAAACAGTGACAGACTCTCCTCCAGGGTTAAATCTCCGCCCTCCAGGCGTTCAACGATCTCCTCCAGCCGTTTCAAGGCCTCTTCATAGCTGCGTTCACTCGCTTGATTGTCGTTTGGGTTCTCCATCTTAGACCTCCTTATCCAGCACCTGGCAGTCGATCTTTCCAACAGCTAGGGTCAATCGGAGCCGTTCCCCGATTTCAACTTGATCACTACGCCGGATGAAGCTGCCGTCCGGTTTTTGGGCCAGGCTGTAACCCCGTTTAAATGTCGCCAAAGGGCTCAATGTATCTAATTTGCCCAAAGTTTTGCAATATCGTTCCCGTTTAATCAGTAAATCCTGACGGATACGGCGTGACATCCTTTCGGAGATTAAATCCAGCTCCTGACGGCGCAGATCGAGCCCGTATTTGGGAAAACGTAGGGCTTTGGTCCGTAACAAATTAAGAATATCCCGCCGTTTCGACTGGATTCCCCGGCTCATTGCCTGTTTGAGCCGGTCAGCCATAGAGACGATATGCCGTTCCATGGCGGTTTGATCCGGTACCGCCAACTCGGCCGCAGCCGAGGGCGTTGGCGCCCGGAGATCCGCCACAAAATCGGCAATAGTAAAATCCGTCTCATGGCCTACCGCGGAGATGATTGGCTTTGGAAAATCGGCGATAGCCCGGGCTACCCTTTCATCATTAAAAGCCCATAATTCTTCAAGGGAACCGCCGCCTCGCCCGATGATCACCAAGTCCAACGCTTCAAACCGGGCTGCTTCATCCAGTGCCTTAACCAGACTGGCCGGAGCGTCTTCCCCCTGAACCCGGGCGGGAATCAATAAAATATCGAGATTAGGCCGGCGGCGTCTCAAAATCTTAATCATATCCTGAACCGCAGCCCCGGTGGGTGAGGTGATCAATCCGACCCTTTGGGGCAATGAGGGGAGCGGCCGCTTGCGGCCGGGATCGAATAGCCCTTCGGCTGCAAGTCGGGCTTTCAAACATTCGAATCTTTGATAGAGATCGCCCATACCCGCAGGTTCCATGGTATCAACATAAAGTTGATATTGACCGGCTTTTTCGTAGACTGCAATTCGCCCCCGCACAGATACGGCCATTCCGTCCCCGGGCCGAAAGGATAACCCACGGGCCTGTGACTTGAACAGAACGCATTTTAAACAAGCGGTCTCATCTTTCAATGTAAAATAAAGATGCCCCGATGAATGGGCAGTAAAATTGGAGATCTCTCCCTGAATCCAAACCCCGTCGAGTGGAAAGTTCTCCTCGATCAATCGCTTGAGGGCGTATGTCAGTTGTGAAACCGAAATATACTTGGGTTCCAAAGATAAATCCTTTCTTGAAAGCGCAGTTCTAAAGAGGATTAAGGCATGAGGCGCGAGGCATGAGAATTGTAAGCGATTTATTCTAGTCGAAAGTCGGAGAGTCTATATTCATAAGTCTAAGGGCAACTCACCCCGACCCCTCTCTTTCGAAAAAGAGAGTGCGCGTTTTAAAACGCGGAATAGTGTCATACTGGAAGCGTATGAGTATCTCGGGGTGAGTTGCCGCGCGTCCCGCAGGACGCGATGCCTCGTGCCTCACGACTCTTTGCCTTTATGTTGTATTCCATAAATCGCCTAAAAATCCTGCCGGGTAAGGGAATCGGTTGCCTGTTTTCACTTATAATCTGACCTTTGGCTGGGACAGCTACAAAAATCCTTACCAAACTCCGTTTCTTTTGTCATCAT
>DASVMB010000345.1:0-2175 GCA_036384575.1 Bacillota bacterium | reverse complement strand
ATTCTCACATTTTATTAAAGTCTACAATGTGAAAACATTAGTCCACAATATGGACTATTTTATAATACAGAAGGTCATCTTAGGCATGTGACGAAATAGTAAATATCATTTTAACAAGGAGTGATATTTTTGCAGGCAGCGGAAGTAGTAGTCAGAATCCTTGAAAATGAAGGGATTCAAACGGCTTTCGGCATACCGGGAGCAGCCATTAACCCGGTATACAAATATTTAAAGGATTCCCGTATCAAGCATTACATCGCCCGGCATGAAGAAGGGGCAATCCATGCGGCGGATGGTTATTTCCGCGCTTCGGGCAGGATGGCTTTGGCGATCTGCACCTCCGGACCGGGAGCGACGAATTTTGTAACCGGTTTGTATACGGCCCAAATCGATTCCATTCCATTGATCGCCATCACTGGCCAAGCGGATTCAAACTGGTTTGGTAAAGAGCCGTTCCAGTGCGTGGACATTGCCACAATTGCCAAACCGGTTGCCAAGGCGACTTGGTGCGTGACCAATCCCGCCGATATACCGGAGGTTATGAGGCAGGCTTTTCACACCGCCCGTTCCGGACGACCGGGACCGGTGTTGATTGACCTTCCTTTGAATGTCCAAACAGCGGAAATTGATTTTAACCCCGAGGGATACAAACCGCTGGTCGTGGCCAAACCCGGACCCGATTTGGAACAGGTGGCCGGGGCAATGGATCTGATCATGAAAAGTAAAAATCCGGTGATGATTTTGGGGGGCGGAGTGATCATCTCCGGAGCCGCCGCGGAGTTCAAAGCACTGGCTGAGTACTTATCGATTCCGGTAATCATGACATATATGGGAAAAGGCGGCTTGGCTCCGGATCATCCGTTAAATGCGGGTCATGCTGGTATTCAGGTTGGGCAACCGATCGGGAATGAGGTTTTCTTGGGTTCGGACCTGGTGATCGGTGTTGGCTGCCGTTTCAGCGACAGGCATACCGGGAAACTTGATACATATGTCAAAGGCCGGAAATTCATTCACATTGATATTGAGCCTTCTCAAATCGGAAGAGTTGTACCTGCCGAAGTCGGGATCGTATCCGATGCCAAGCTCGCCTTGGTCGCACTGCTGGACGAGGCGAAAAAAAGGGGATATCATCCCGCTCCCGGCGACAGGGTCAAGGCGTTGCCTGAACGTCGTAAACAACTGGCCCGGAAAACGGATTACGATAACTCTCCCATTAAGCCGCAACGCGTTTACGAAGAGATCAACAAATTCTTCCCTGAGAACACGATGTTCACCACCGGTTGCGGCCTGACGCAGATATGGTCGGGACAACTTCAGGAGATTAAGCTGCCAAGGAGGTATTTGCCGTCGGGCGGTGCCGGTACCCTTGGTTACGAACTGCCGGCTGCCGTCGGGGCCAAGATCGCCTGCCCCAAAGATCCGGCCGTAGTTGTGGTTGGAGACGCCGGATTACTCTTTATGATTGAAGAATTAGGCATGGCCGGTCAGCATAATGTGCCCGTCATTGTCATCGTGGTCAACAATGGTTATTTAAGTTTGATTCGCCAGAATCAGAAATACGCTTACCAATTCGAGCATGGTGTAAGCCTGTGGTATAACGAGGATCTCTCAAAGGCTCAGGTTTACCCGGATAACGTCAAAATCGCCGAAGGTTTCGGTGCTAAGGCGGAAAGGGTCATGAAGATGGAAGACTTGCCGAAGGCTTTTGCGCGGGCGCTCAATTCAAAAGTCCCTTACCTGATCGATGTTGTTGTGGAACGGGAGACCGATTGCTCCATGGGCGGAAGCATCGATGGGGTGAAGGAGTTTGTGTAGAAGAGTTTCGATTCAATATACTTAAATCTAAAAAACTGGATGAGAGGGAGAACAATGAATATTGGTCAAGAAAGGCAGATGCAACTAACAGATAAAAAATCCGGGGAATTATTTGAAAACAAGAATACACCAATAATTGACAAAGTGGATGTGGTAGTGGCTGGTGGCGGCGTGGCTGGATTTACGGCCGCCATAGCTGCTTCTCGTAATGGGGCAAAGGTTATTTTAGTCGAACAAGCGGGATATCTCGGCGGGTATATTACTGGCGGATTGGTAAATTACATGACACCCTATAAAGATTGGTACGAACAGATTGTCGGGGGCTTAGCGGAAGAAATTGTTGAGAAAATGCGGCAAATT
>DASVMB010000344.1:0-8631 GCA_036384575.1 Bacillota bacterium | reverse complement strand
TCATATTGTTCCAGGCTGATGTCCCCTTTTAATTGTAGGACCGCCCGGTCCCGCTGGAGTTCAAACCGGGCAAGCGTGATCCGTCTCAAATCGCCTTCGAACTCAATCTCTCCACGATTCAATCGGATATTCATCAGACCGGGGTTAGTCAGTTGGATTACTCCATGTAATCCCGGATTCGCGAGCGCCCCTTTCAAATCCAGGTTAATTCGGGCTATGCCTTCCGGTTTCAACGCCGGGTCTAGCGGCAGCCATTTCATGACACCACTCAGATCACAAGCTTCACTGGTCAGGTTAACCTGTAACATGGGATCACCCGTCAAATCAACCTGGCCGGTAGCAACGAACTCTCCGGTCGGGGTTGCAGCCCGTAACTCCTCGATATGAAGCTTTTGATCGTTATAGGCCAAGCGGCCGCTAATATCTCCGAGTGGCCGTGAATCCCAGGTTGCTTCGGTAAAAGTGCCGTTAATCCAGCCTTTTAGATCGGATGGAGGACCTTCAAATGTAACACTTCCTTCGAACAGGCCATCGAGAGGGATTTTCGGCCCCAAGGGAAAAAACTTCTGCAAGCGAAGGTTCTCCGCGTTGATATCCACTACCAGCGTATCCTGACGCCAGGTAAGATACCCGAAGATCCGACCGGAGTCGGCCTTGGCCTGTACAGTATCGATGGTGAAAGCATTTTGATCCCAACTGAAGATTCCTTCTGCCTCGTCAAGACGAACCCCATTCAGATCCAATTGTCGGCTTGATAATGTCCCAAAGACCTTTCCCATATCAAAAGGCGTTCCGAAGGTCCAATCGCCCCGGAAAATCGCCTCTGCCCCGATGATCCCTTTGAATGCCAAGGGCCTCTTGAGGGGGAATTGAGTCAAAGATAGTCCGGAGGCTGAACCGGTAATCAACCATTGCAGGTGGGTGTTATCATAGTGAATCTCACCCTTGGCGTTCAGTTGCCCGTCTCCGAACGAGCCCTGCAGATCGAGAATCTTCAGGGTCGATAGCACCGGATCCAACCCGAAACGGAACTGAAACCCATTGATCGGAATGGTTTGGTAAGTCACTTGTTCAAAGTCGATCGCCCCGGTAATGGTTGGCCGGTTCAACCCACCGCTAATTGTCGCGGTGAACCAGTCGCCGGATCCGGTTTTAAGTTCCAAACCAGGAAACTTCTCGGCCCAGGGGATATTTTTCAGATCAAATTCGCTGGCTGCGATGGTCAGATTCAAATCGGGACGCAACAGATTGCGTACTGTTCCGTTCACACGGATGTCAGTAGCGTGCCAGGTACCCTGGAGATTTTCTACAGCCAGATCATTGTCATGAATGCGTAAACGGCCATTTATCCCGGCAACTCTCTCTCCGGCCACAGGTGTAAACGCCGCCTGTTTTAGCGTCAACCAGCCGTTCCATACCGGTGCGCTTAACGGACCGTTGACCCTCAAATCGAGTCCCGCGGTTCCGGACGGTGCGAAATCTTTTATTGTTGGAGCTATACCGATCAGATCTGTTAACACCAACCGTGAAGCGGAAACTTCACCATCAAATGTAGCCTTTTTGACATCGAATCTTCCCCGAACCTTGATGGAGGTATCACCGTATTTTATCCGGCCATTCTCCAGCTTGAACTCTGCGGGCGAGAAGTCGGCCTGTAAGTACTCGACCCTAAACGGCCGGGAAAACCAAGGCAAGCTGATTCCGGCTTCAAAAATTGTGGCCCGACCGTCTTCAATCCAAAAATTCTGCCTGTTCCAGCCGAATCGTAAGCGGAGGTTGGCAAGGCCGGAACGAATCCGATATTCGAAAGGACGAGGCAAAAATTTCGCCGCACGGGCGGCCAAACCCTGACGAACCGTCAAGCTTCCCCTTCCCCCTTGTTGATCCAGGCGCATACTGCCGTTACTGGTCCATTGGGAGGCAGGGCCAAGATTGGAAAGGCCTTTCAAATTCCAAAAGACAGCCGGGTACGAGGAAAGGTCGATCTTTCCTGCAACTTGAGAAAGCCGATAATTTCCGTACTGGAAATCCCCGAATTCCACCAACCCCTTCTCCAACTGAAGCGTGGCTTTAAATTGCATGACTTGCCCGGTTTGAGGAAAATATCGCTCAAAATTCCATCCGGAGGTTCTGCGTTCCAAAACCAGGTGGGGCTTGATGATTCGGATCTTGCGAATACAAGCCTCCGGATGGCGATAATTGCTGAGGAAGGATAGCGCATCGAATTCCAGGCGGACCTGTTCCGCGGCAAAGAAAAGGCGGCCACTCCCGGCATCGGACAAGATCAAACCGGATCCGGTAAATTCATTCAACCCGCTTAGATGGACCCTCTCGATCCGGAGCTGCAACCCGTTTCCACGCAAACTTGCCTGTAACGCATTCCGAATCTTCCCGGTCAGAGCTTGATCGCTTAATAAAAAATATTGTGCGAAAAAAAGCGCCAAAAACAAGCATGCGCCCCCGAAGATCGCCCAGTTGATTTTTTGTTGGGTTCTTTTTTCTACCTTCAATTGCTTATACCCGACTTTATAAATAATTCCTGTATTGTCGGCCCCGATTCACTTGGTCCGGGGCCCACCAATACCTTTAGCCTAGTGAAATCAGATTACCGAGAGACCCGGACGAAACGCTTAAGGTGCCAATATTTCCAAGGTCAACCGGGCATCTCCCAAAACAAAATAGTCGCTGGCAACTTTCAATTGCAGTCCCGGGGGGATGGAGCCGATTTTGCCGGAAGCATCACTCTTGGTCCCGGAGTCCGGCAGGACGTAATCCAGGACCAACTCGTTATTCAGCGGTGCATTGGAATAATTATTCAGGAGTTCCTGGAACGATCCGATACGGCCGGAACCATCCAGTCCTTCATCCGTGCGCACCTTCTCCGAGTCCTCTGTCTCATCCGGAAGATCTTTGGAGCCACCGCTAAGACTGAGGATTAGTTTGCCAGGTATAGTATCCGGTGGTATCTTCACCTGGAAAGGTACAGTCAGATCCTCACCACGGTATGTATGTAATCGGGCGATTAGCTTAAAACTGCTTCCCGGTTTGAGTTTGGACGGATCCGTATCCAGAGCTAGCGATACAATACGGGCAGAATCTTGCTTATTCCATACTTCGACATTCACTGCGATCGAGCGGATTGGAACGGCCAGAAATTCATTGGTTGAGATCAGATCCAAAGCTTGGCGCAGATCCTTAAGACAATTCACCGCAATGTCCTTGCCATAAAATAGGTTCTCCCTGGTAAGGAGAGGATCCCGCTCCGCACCGGCAATGACCAACCTCACCTGGGCGGTACCGCTGCCGATCCTGTCGATCGTCTGGTCAATGGCATCGGTGACTCCGGAGATGATCAGGTCGCGATATAATTGTTCATTGGCAACCACCTGAAATCGACGTTGGTTTGAAAACTTCCGATCCCGGTCTGTAACGTTGACAACGACCGGAATCAAGCTGGGCAACTCACCCAAGCGGCCCGCGATTCCGGCTTGCCGGTCCTGAAAGATCCGGCCTATTGCCCGGATCGGAGCCCCGAGCTTAAACGGCAGTACTTGGCTCTTGACTGTCTGATAGATGAAAGCCTCATTGGCCAAATAATCGACAGTTCCCCGATTGGTGAAAGGATGACCGAAAGCCAAGAAATCCGGACCATCACAGAGAGTGACAGTACCAATGGCTGCCGCTTGATAATCACCGGCGATGAGCTGCACCCCGATGGCACTGCCGGGACGAAGATTCGTTTTGCCCTCCGCTAGTTTCACTCCGCCGAAATTAGATGCATAGACCGTTTGTAAATTAAGCGGTTGCAGCGACCTCTGTACCATCTCGTAACCCCGTTGACCCATGCCGGATAGAATTACCGGAGTAGCTAGTGGTACGGGTTTAAATGACCCCACCAGACCGGAATGTTTTCGGACAGCGGTTACAACTTGCCCCAGGTACAAACGGTTGATACCCGAGAGGCTCACAGAATTCCCCTGATCTGGCAATAATTTAAGCATCGTCTCGATCGGAGTCACCATTGCCAGATACGGATCGGCATTCTCAAATCCGTAACTGATGGCACCCATCAATTTGCTACCGATATAAACCGGACTGCCGCTCATTCCTGACGCCAGTCCGCCGTTTGCCGCCAGACGTTTCCCGGAAAGCCGCACCATGATCAACTTACCCTGATCGGCACTGCTGTCCAAGACGGCCAATACTTTGATATCGAACTTCTCGATCTTGGTGCCTCCAAAAACGGTATAACCAAATCCGGACATCCCCGGTTTCACCTTGTCGAGCGGGAAGTACTTCTCCTTACCCCAGGAAAACGGGGTAAAAATAAACAAAAAAAGCAATCCCACCAAGAGTACCCATGGGAAACGGTTTTTGAATAGAAAATGCCTCACCGAATCACTCCCGCCCAACCTTTTATTCGTGCGATTCAACATAATATATTCGGCCGGGCCGCGATAAATCCTGCCCGGACTTAGCGAAAACAGTGCACAGAGTGTTAGTAAATTGCTGCTACTTCTCGACGAATCCATATCCGGCCGGTCCCGGCAAGAACATGGGAATCCCTCCCCAATCAGCCATGGAATTTCTCCGAATCGGTTTTATTTTGATAAGGGCAAAAAGAAGGAGTCCGCACCAAATAGATAGTTATTTGACTGACAAACGCCGATCCCTTTTACTTGGAAATACTTTTATTATTTAAGGACATAAAAAACGGCCTGACGGCCGTTTCCCATTACAAGTTAAAAAGATCCATTGATTTCAGAATATGTACCTATTCAACCTAAGCATTACCTTCCCCGGAATCCTCCTGGACAATCTGCTTCTCTCCCTCGGCAATGAGCTTCTTAACCATCTGGCCTCCTATTTTTCCGGCCTCCTTGACGGATAATTCATCACCGCCGGCAGCCAAATCATCATCTAGCCCCAACTCCCTTGCGGTTTCCCATTTTAACTTCTCTTTACCGTTTTGGGTTGAAGCCTTACGGTCCTGTTTCGCCATGTCGTTCACCTCCCGATGTAAATCTGCGCCAAACCACCGGGAAATATACCGTCTAAACCGCTTTATGGTGAATCAGGGCCAATAGAGGCAAACGGTTGATACAAGGGAAATGGGGATAAACTACAGGCAAATCCAGGAACGTATCCCGAGCCCAGTATGGGGATCATCCATATAACCCGAGGTGATTTTGGTGATCCAATTGCAACAGCCGAAAGGAATGTACGACAATGAAGATAAGGAGTTGTTTCAAAGTCCCTGCCCGCCCAGTCACGATTTTACATCCGAGGACCCATGGCGAATCTTAAGGATCCAAGGTGAGATGGTGGAAGGTTTCGATGCCCTTTCCAAAATCGGTCCGGCTGTAGCGATCTTCGGTTCGGCTCGGTTGCGGCCGGACAATCCTTATTACCAAGCTACCATTGATATAGCGACGCGGCTGGCTGCCGCCGGCATCGCGATCCTTTCCGGAGGCGGTCCCGGAATTATGGAAGCCGCAAATTTAGGGGCCTTTAACGTCAAAGGAACCTCGGTGGGATGCTCAATTCAACTTCCGGAGGAGCAACAACCCAACTCCTATCAAACCATCGCCCTGAAATTCCGTTATTTTTTCGTTCGTAAATTGATGTTTGTCAAATACGCAATTGCCTTTATCATTATGCCCGGCGGTTTTGGAACCATGGATGAGCTCTTTGAAGCGCTCACCCTCGTCCAAACCGACAAGATCGATCACTTTCCCATCATTCTTTACGCCAGTTCATATTGGAAAGGCCTCTGCGACTGGATGAGTGATCAAATGCTTCCCGCTGGTTGCATCGGCCGCCACGATCTGGATCTGTTAAGAATAGCCGACCATCCGGCGGAAGCCGCCCGGATCGTCATTGAAAACAGTAGGGAACATGGATTCATTCACTAAGTTTAGGCAAAGGGCTTTTCACTCCGCCTATCGATTAAAACTTCTCCCAGCCATCCTCGGATGGTTCAGGCTTACCACTTAACGGCCGGGGTTCCGGACGTCTCCGGCGGGGCAGCGTCTGCAAAATGGACTCCTGCGGGATCTGCGTTTCCGGGGATTGCGGGTTGGTCAACGGAATTGCCATGGCAGGAGTCTGCTTACTCGGAGTATCGCCCATCGGAGCTAACCTCGATGAACTTGATCGTAGCGGGTTCGTTTCGGATTGGACCTTACTCGCCGCATCAACCTCGGACTCCACCTTAAATCCGCTTACCATTTCGTGTAATACCTCGGCTTCCGCATTCAAAGTCTCACTGGATGCTGCGGTTTCCTCGACAATGGCTGCATTTTGTTGTGTAACTTGATTCAATTGGGCTAGCGAATCCTGAATCTGGGTAGTAGCAGTAGCCTGTTCTTGCATGGCTGAAGCCACTTCGGCGATGACCTTGGATGTTCCCTCAATCTGTTTAATGATTTCCTGTAGAGCCGCGGCGGATTGCCTCACCAACTGGTTACCTTGCTCAACCTGTTCCCCGTTGCCTTGGATTAAACGCTCAATCTCCCGTGCCGCTTCCGCTGTCCGTCCGGCCAGGTTTCGGACTTCAGCCGCGACTACCGCAAACCCCCTGCCTTGTTCTCCGGCGCGGGCCGCTTCCACTGCGGCGTTCAATGCCAATAGATTTGTTTGGAACGCCAGTTCATTAACTACTTTAATAATATCCGATATCTTTTGGCTACTGCCGGAGATTCCGTCCATGGCCTGAAGTGCTTCAGCCACCGACTGACCACCGCCTTGAGCTGCCTGATACATTAGCCGGGACAGTTCATCGGCCTGTCTGGAATTGGCGGATGTATGATGCGCCAGTGAATTTACCTGTTCCACTGTGGCGGCAACCTCTTGGAGGGTGGCCGCCTGTTCCTGGGTACGTTGGGATAAATCCTGATTGACCGCTGCAATTTGACTTGCTGCCGCCTTTACCTGTACTGCGGAGTTCAAGACCTTGATCATCATCTCCCGTTGCTGCCGGATCATCTGATTGAACCCCTCGGAGAGTGTCCGCATCTCATCTCTGGTAACAATCTTTGCTGCCACGGTAAGATCTCCGCGCGCAGCCCGATCGAACACCGCCAGTAATGAGGGAATCGCTTTTAAGATATGTTTGGATAGGAAAAAAGCCACTATGATACAAGCAATCAAAACCCCGAGAATCGTGAGAGCGATCTTCAAATTCACTTGATATGTCTTACGGTCCAACTGACTCTTTTCAATCCCCGCGAACCACATTCCGATGATTTTACCTTCACTATCCTTGAGCGGTGAATAACGAACCAGATATCGCCGGTTATTCAGTTTCGCTTCCCCTATAAACTCCCGGCCGCGATTTAAAACTTGCGCCACCACGGTTTGTGGGGCTTTGGTTCCTACCATCCTTTGACCGTTAGGTAGTCGTAGATTACTGGTGATCTGGACATTCCCCAGAAAAATTGCAGCAATGGAACGGGTTTGAGCTTTAAGGGTATCCACAATACTGAAATTGTTGTTAAGTAAGACCGTTCCTTTATACAACTCTTCCCCGATCCGAGACCACCCGCCGGGATACATGGTATTAATCAGGGTATTGAACTGCTCGGTCTCCTGTAGTGTAATTACACGGCTGATCTCGGTATCGGCTATGAGAAAGATGACCCCACCGCAGCATAAGAGAAGCCCGATGAAAGTAACGATGATTTTATACTGCAACCTGATCTTCACAATAATCCCTCCAAAGCTTCACGTTGTCTGTGTTTTTGGGAGTACCGAATAGCGGAGGATAAACCAATACTATACATATCGGCTGGAAATCGATTTTTATTGACCCCTGGAGAACAATTTATGGCAATATAAGGATTTATTCCACGAAAGAACTATCAATCCAAGTTTGATAATAAAAAAAAACAGGACCGTACAGGTCCTGCTTTCAGTCAATGGTCTATGGAGTCAAGTATTGACAGTGATTCAAACTTCGGCTTTGGGGGCTGAATCCTTTTTCATGGAGAGTGCAATCCGTTTCCGGGTCTGATCCACCTCAAGGACTCTGACCTCAACGACATCTCCGACAGCCACTACTTCGGTGGGGTCCTTGACATAACGATCGCTCAATTGGGAGATATGCACCAACCCGTCCTGTTTGACCCCAATGTCGACAAAAGCGCCGAAATCCACTACGTTTCTGACTGTTCCGGTCAGGATCATCCCCGGTTTGAGGTCCTCCATCGCCAGCACATCGTTGCGGAATATGGGTTTGGGCAGATCCTCGCGAGGATCGCGACCCGGTTTAGTCAATGCGGCAATGATATCTTTTAAGGTCGGTGTGCCGAGGCCCAGTTTAGTTGCTGTTTTCTCAATATTTACCAACGGTATTTTAGTGCGAAGCCAAGTCAGGCGTTCCTTGTCGAGCAAGTCGGCGGTTGAAAAACCAAGTTCTTGAAGAAGTTGTCGGGCAGCCGGATACGATTCAGGGTGAACCGAAGTGGCGTCCAAAGGATCGTCTCCATCGCCGATCTTCAAAAACCCGGCTGCCTGGACGAAAGCTTGATCTCCCAACCGTTTGACCTCTTTCAATTGATTACGGTTCCGGAAACGGCCGTTCTCCTCGCGGTAGGATACGATGTTCTTGGCCACAGCCGGTTGCAGCCC
>DASVMB010000343.1:0-2010 GCA_036384575.1 Bacillota bacterium | reverse complement strand
TGAACGTTAAAAAATTCGATTATTCCGACTTCATTACTCCATAATAATAGCCTAAAACGAATCCTAAGGGCGCACCGAAAGTATTCGTCAATGTCTTCATGATTTCCACTGCCTCGTTGGTAGGAATAACTTTAAAGACGATACAACCTAAGTTGACTACGATGCTGAAAATGAAACCGCCGATAATCAAACAGCCTATAAAATTGGCCATTTTGGCCTTATTCTTGGCAATGCTTTTTTCTGTCTGTGTGAGGACATAACCCTCTTTTACATGATAGCCTTCATACTGTTCCTCCGGGATATCCTCGACTGTTTCCCCCGTTTCAACTTGGACTTTTTGAATCTCATCCTTCATGGTACAGAGATCTCCCTTATAATCACCTTATCGCGTTCCTCCTTTTCAGCCCTCACCACAAATCCCTCCTCCTTTTGCTTGCGCATCCAATATAAAGACTCGATACCGGCGACTGCTGTTGCCGAAAGCGTGCGCTCACTGGTTACCGCCACTTCGCTTAGATGTTTGAAAACATCATCCGGTAAAATCAAAGTTACTTTTTTCGCCATATGGATCCCTCCTACCCAATTTTAACGCATATTCTACGTAATTTCAACGTATAAATTACGTAGAATATACCGACAATGAATAGGAAAGGTGGCGAGCCTCTTGGCAAAAAAACTATCGGTCCTCGTATCCGATGAGCTTTACAATCAGCTGATCCAAATAAAAGGCACCGATGAGGTTCAATCAACCATGGAGCATGTTCGTTCCGCACTGCGCTTATATATCTGGTATCGCCAACAAACCGATTCCGGATTTTCTGTTTTTGCGAAAAAAGAGGAGGGCGATAAAACAATTTTGAGGGAGATTATTTTACAATAATGCCGCGGGCGAAAATCCGCGGCACCTTAACTTCTCACATTAAGAATTCATAAATTCCGCGACCCGGAATGGATCACTTGAAACCACGCTCGCAGCGTAAAGTTCCATGGCTCCGACATCGGCAGTTTTGTTGTTGGGATCTCCCCGGTCCACAATTCGCACCACTGCCGGAAAACCGGACCAGTCCTCTTCCGATTGAGCGAGCGGCGGAACATAAAGCGCCAGATTAAAGCTGATGGAACAAAGCGCCATATACTTCTCCAAAACCCGGTGAACCGCATCATAAAGCGGCGGTCCCGGTTCCGGAGCAAAGAGCAGCACCTCCTTCTCCTTGATTGGAGCAAGATAGGCAAACCCCTTGACCCCTCCATCCCAGCGCCAACCCAATCCAAGACTCTCATGAACCTGGTGCAGGTCGCCAAAATAACAATTGCCATATGTTTGCTGATAATCTCGAAAAATGCGCCGCAAGGCCTCGACCCTGGGATAATGCATCCCCCGGGTCAATGTCATCTGGGCGTGACCGTGAATGATCGAGGCACCGCTCTTCCATAGACAGTTCCACATAAAAAAGTAATACTTTGCCTCCGGATCTTCCTGATGAGCACGATGAGCCCATTCAAAACCGGTTTCAAAATAATCCCGGATTGCTTCGCGGTTTATCGCAAGTGGGTTATGATCCTCAAAGATCACCAGCCCGTGGTAACCGTCGTACTTGGCGATATTGCTTGCGGTAATGGAATGTTTCCCCTCTACCCGGCCGAATTTATCGGCCGGAGTGCCTTCAGCGGGTTTGCAAAAGGGATCTCCGACACTGTTCTCAATGATATGGCGCACTTCATCGTTAACCTTGCAATCCATAGGCCGGCTGGCGCGCACTTCGTTACACAGCGCACCTTCCAGGCTTAAAAGATTGGTGATTTTGACAATCTTTTGGCTGGCCACACGGTCCACCGAACCAAAATTTTTATTGATCCAGCCTGCCATACTTTCGGGAGCCCGGAGCTCCCCAACCGTGGTGTCAATACGAAAGAAACGCCGGAATCTATCCTGATCGGGTGGAGCCAACTCCGCCACCAGCGACTCGATGTCGGTAATCCCTTTTTGAGCCGTCTCGCTAATCATATCTT
>DASVMB010000342.1:0-7283 GCA_036384575.1 Bacillota bacterium | reverse complement strand
TCCGTCGATTCCCGCTGCGCCCCGGTTTGCCTCCACCCTTTTCAGGGCGGTAACGAGGTTATCCCGTGCGAGCATTTGTTCCATCAAGTCCATTAAAGGCTTCTCCTTCGCGGGATGTCCTTGGTCTTGCCGGTCAGCGCTCGGCCCTTTCCGGTTCCCTCCAGGCTTCACCTGTACTCTACCGGAACAGTTCCTTTCGGAATTCTGCCTCTTTACGCTGCTCTCGAAAGTTTCCGATTTCATCCCTAATTGTCGTTCGGCCCTTCCCTTTTCGGACGTCTCCTACTTTGGTACTATGACCTCGGCTGAATTCTGCGTGTTCAACAAGGCTTCTCAACCTCGGTTACCATCTTCAGACGGCTTATCACGCAGACCTCCCCGGATAAGAACGTTGACTTTCTGCTCATCTACCTACCCAAGTTTACTTTGATAGCTCTTGGCGGCTTTGGACTTCGCGCTTGTTTAGCAGGCTCATCCGGCTATCCCAGCCTCAGATTGGGTTCGTGTTCCTTAGGTCGAGCATTTGCCTTCGGCTTCCTTCAGATTCTTCGCCTTCACGGAAGGCGCGCTCGCGGTAGACACCCTTGCCCTCGGCTAACGGTAGGCGCTCACCAGCCTCCGTTCGGGACTTTCACCCTATAGACAACGTTCATGCCGGGCGTACTAACAAAGAGCCGCCCCTTGTCCAGTGGGCGGCGCTTATGTTAAGTTGGTAGTCCGTTCCGGTTTTTTTATCGTTTGTACCCTTGTAAAGAACAGATAGGGTATCTGGAACATCCTGGTTTATGGCTCCGTTTATCCCTCTATTTTATTAATGAATCAGGCCATAATAATTTAGAACGGTAGCCACAAAAAGATATACCCAAACTTAAAAAAAATGGAGGATTCAATGATGGTGAAAAAGACCGATAAAGATGAAAAAGTTAAAACTACTCCCTACTCCCCCCCGGCCGGTAAAATCAGAGAGGCAGGTTATGGCCCGAGTACCGATTTCGAGATAGCTGATTTAGATACTAATCAAAAGAACCAAGAAAAGACTGGTTTTAATTTTGGCAATTCCGCCCAAGAACCCGGCCAAAACACGGAGTTCGGGAACTTGGAGAGTAATCAACCCTACCAAAACAACAACATGAACTTCGCCTTCGGACATAAGGATAACGACAATTTTGAATTTGGAGAGTCAAATCAAGAAAAGTACCAAGCCGGGTATTCTCAGGAATTAAACGGGCTAAAAACCAATCGTGGCAAGGATACCAACCATACCAAAGAAAAAAATACATAATTGCATACCTCAGTAGTTAAAAAATCAAGATAGTTCCACCGTTTAGAAAAAGCCGGTAGGTGAATGGATTCCTACCGGCTAATCACGGCGGACCTTATATGTAAATCTGCTTCCATCTCAATTCTGTTTCACTATCCACTCCAAAACCGGATCAGTCCCATCACGGTATGCGGCAAAAGTTTCTGGAATCTCCTTATCCGGTTCAAACGTATTGATATCTTGGTCCAACCAATGGAAATACTTTGTAGAATAACGAATCGCTTTTTGACTGTTCGGAAGCTTGAATTCCCTTACCTCTCCGTAGTGGTTCGGTTCCCCTCCGGTAGCCTCTCCCACAAAACAGGCGTTTGTTTCTTTCTTTAAACGGATGGCATTTAAAATGGCGGAAGAATAAGTATCTTTGCCTATGATTACATAAAGCTCACCTTGCCGATTGAAACTGCTGTTTTTAAGTTCCTTGATAAAAGGGTCCAGAATGGTCGAGATCCCGCCCCGATTTTCCCTGATATCCAAGATAAGCTTATCAATTTCATGGGTGTTGATAAAATTCCACAACTCCCTGTCGAAAATTTCAAAGGGCTTGTTTCTCATCTGCCGGCAACTGTTGTAATTCAGATATGTAATCTTTTCTTTCTTCAAATACTCGTACCAGTAGTTTTCATACGGATGGCTCCGGTACAGCGGAACAGTCTTATCCGGCCGGTCAGCCGCCACATACTCCTTATAATTCATGGATTTAAGTTTCACCTTTTCCACTAGTCCGTTTTTCAATTCCACCCTCAGCTCGATCTCGTCCGAATTGCTCAAACCAAAGTATTTCAGGACGCCCGGAATCGGCAGATAATAAACGATCTGGGTTTTAAACCAGCTTTCATTGGCTCCGGCAAGTAGAGGTCTGAGTATATTGACGGCTTCTTCTATTTTCTTACCGTTTAATGTAATGATTTTTGCATCCAACAAGTTCGGATACTCTTTGGCGGTACCGACAATATAAATGCCCTCGGCATACCAATGAAGCTCCAGCGGATATCGAAATTCCGATCCAATGCTTGATCCGGTATGAGTATCGCCGATGCCGGCCAGAATAACGCTCAACGCGATCTCGATTTGTTCATCCGTTTCATGGGGGACGTTATTCTTCAGTTTTTCCAGTTGCCGGTTAAATTCTTTCTCGGAGAGATGGAAATATAAGTTCTTATGAACTTGCGGCAGCGTTTTTTGGAGATAGGTGATATCATTCACCCAGCCACTGTCTCTCTCTTTTGCCAGGTAAGGCTCAGTTGAAGGGATAATGCCGCACCCTGTTAACATAAGCACAATAAAAACGGCCATGAGCCGGAAGCCTGCTTTGGCATGTATTTTCATTTTAAAATCAAGCTGTTTCATGACTGCCCCACCCCTTGACCACCATATCTTGGTATTTTCTGCCCATTAGCGAATAGAAACCCGCCATGGCGAGTATCAAAACGCCAACCCCCACCAGGATACTCTCAGTGAACTGATAGTGGATAAATGACTCCAGGGCTTTAATCGCCATAATGCCATGGGCCATTCCCAATACTGCCGGCAGAATAAAGGCCATGCCTACCTGAGTATGGATGCTTTCGGCGATCTCCCGTTCTGTCATCCCTATTTTCATCAGGATCCAATACTGTTCCCGATCCAAAATGGCATCACTTAAAATCTTAAAATAAATCGTGCTAAAGGTAGAAACTACAAAAACAATGGCCATCACCAGACCCATAAAATAGAAGGCCCCGATCAGATAGTACTTGTATTGGTACTGTCCGGCATAACTGTTTAAATTGCCCCTCGGATTTTTCATTACCCTTGCAATTTGCTCCACCAATACAATGCTGTCTTCCGGATTCGTGAAATTGATCCCGTACAGGGTCATTTCACTGATATTCTTTTTTAACTCACTATATTGTCGATCCGTGACAATATAGGTTTGATATTTGCCAATATCCTCTATTTCACCGATAAACGGAATTTTGACTTCTCTTTTTAAAATATAGGGTTTACCTTGGATAACATGAACCTCTCTTATATGACTGATACCTGAAAAAATCAGGTTCGAATGCAAAATGCTTACCGCTTCATTATCCTGAGGTGCAATCTTCTTTAGGATCGTCCGATAATTTCCGGGTTGGGTTACCATTAATGATTTCCGTACCTCCGAATAACTTGTGATGAGGCAAGTTTCCGTATGCTCTCCGGAACCATTGTTATAGGTAACCTTGCCGGTTATGAAATGTGATTGGTGTTCGGCCAGAATATGATGGGGAGATTCTTGAATCAATGCTTTAATCTTTTGGTTCGTTGCCCCATCCTGATTGATAAAACTTATACTATAAGGTGCTTCGACAGCCGTATTGGTATCTGCAAAATATTTTAAAGCCATGCTGCCGCTGAAAGCAGTAAAGGTAGCCGCGCACAGGATAGCCGTCATGGACAGGCTCCGGTAATGCGTTCCCAGCCGGAATAGGGTATTGCTGAAGCTTACCAGCCTGGATCCTTTATATATGACTTTTTTCTTCTGTATCAGCATATTGAGGATGATCGCCAAAAAGCTGCCGAAGAAGAGATAAGTGCCGCTGCAAATCAGTACCAGAATGAAAAGCGTCGCTTGAATAAAATCTATTTCCAAGTCAAGAATATTCAATGCCAGATAGTAAGCGAGAACGATACAAACCACACCGATTAGGCCGCGAATCCATTTGATCTTCGGCAGGCTTTGTTCTTTCTGCGCAGCATTTAAGATTTCTATCAGCCTGCTTCTACGAACCATCCGATAATTCTTTAAGCCCATCAAAAGAATAATCGTACCCAAGATGATCATCAGCATTGTAATGGCCTTCATCGGGATATAAAACGGAATCTGGGTATCCAGAATCATCGCTTTGCTCAGCAGCATAAAAAAAAGTTTGGAAAAGAGCAATCCGACGGGCAGGCCAATGATGATGGCTGTTCCTCCCAGCATGACACTTTCCAGGGCAAATACCGTACCGATCTTACCGCCGGGAATGCCCATCAACATATAAGTTCCAATTTCTTTGTAACGCAGCTTGTAGAAGAAATTATTGGCATGAAACATAAAAGAAACCACGGTCAAAAGTAAAATGAAACTGCATAAATAACTTGCGACTTGCGCAAAGGAGTATTGTTCATTGAGAACCTGCATATACGGGTTAAAATTGACCGCTAAAAAATTATAATAAATTGCGGTAGTCATAATTAATACTGCGAGGTAGAATCGATAGAGCTTTAGGTTGTTCTTAAAAAGCAGCCAGGAGATTTTAAAGGTGTTCATTCCTTTCACCTCCGAGCAGGGCCACCATGTTCAAAATCTTTTTAAAGAATGCTTCGCTGTCTCCGTTTGTCTCCAATTTACCGCTGATCATCCCGTCTTTCAGGAACAAAACCCGGTCACAATAACTAGCGGCAGACGCATCATGCGTCACCATCACCACCGTCGTTCCATATTGATTCCTGACATTCCGGAAACAGGTCAAAAGTTCGGCAGCTGCTTTAGAATCCAGTGCCCCGGTGGGCTCGTCGGCAAACAATATTTTGGGTTCGTTGATCAGAGCCCGGCAGACAGCGGCCCTTTGTTTTTGCCCGCCGGAGAGCTGGTATGGATATTTGTCCAACTGGCTGTCGATACCCAGCAGCGCCGTCAGCTCCTGAACTTTGCGCAAAATCTCTTCCGTCTTTACATTATTCAGCGTAAGGGGCAAAGCAATATTATCCCGGATAGTCATGTTATTTAACAAATTAAATTCCTGAAAGACAAATCCAATGACATCCCTACGCAACAAGGCCAGCTCTTTTTCTTTTAAATTTTCTGTCTCTCTGCCGTCAATAATTATTTGCCCTTGGGAAGGCTTATCAATGGTGGAGATGATATTCAGTAAGGTCGTTTTCCCGGAACCGGACGGGCCCATAACGGCAACAAACTCGCCCGTGCCAATCTCCAAATTCACCTGATAAAGCGCCCGGCAAACAGCGCCCGGCCCGCCATAGAGTTTAGTCAAATTCTTTACATCAATAACCGGAGTCATTCGCCTTCCTCCTTGTCGTCTTCTGGTATGACATTATTATAGAATCTCTTCCGCTCCGGTTCTACCGATTAAGGTGACATTTAAGAGTTGTATGTGACATTTTTGTCATTCTGGCCTATCTGCCGCCGCATATAATCGGACAGTTTATAAAAAGACAAAATAAACTCCGTATATACGCCTCTTTTACTTTGTACCGTCATTCCGATACCCAAAACATTGGCCATTTTTTTGGCATAATACATGCCCATACCGGTTGATTTGGTATTGTCTCTGCCGTTGCTGCCGGTAAATCCTTTATCAAAGACTCGATCGAGTTCCTCTTCCGGAATACCGATTCCATTGTCTTTTAGGTGTAAGTAATATCCCTTCTCATCTTCCCGGCTGAATATGGTAATTTCACCGTCTTTTCCAGTGTACTTGCTGCTATTGTTGAGAATTTGAGTTACAATATAATGAATCCACTTTTTATCGCTGATAAAATGATACTGCTTTAAATCGTTCCGGATACGAATGCCCTTATTAATAAAGAATTCCGCATTATCGCCAATCGCCTCTTTGACAACCCGTTCCAAATCTACTTTTTCCGATACGATATCCTCACTGTAATGATTGGCTCTGGCGATGGATAAGATCTGGTTGATCCGGAATTTCATCTGTTCAATCTGAAATAATAGTTTGTTTGCGATATCCGTCTCATTTTCCAACCGGTTTACAACCATTTCGCATATGGAAAGGTTCACCTTCAAATCATGGATGGACTGGGTCAGATAGTCCTTTAAATTGTTCATTCGCTGCTGATAGTCGTTTTCTTTTTGGTTGAAGCTTCGGTTTTCATATTCCAACAGTTCTTTCATTAAGCTAATTCCCGGGACATTTTTTGCCGCTACGGCAAATCCCTCCCCTAAAACCCCGTCAACGTTCCCGGCTTCGGCCATTGTTTGCCTGATTTTCGTATAGGCTTTGTTCAGCCGGCAAAAATGTGCGATACATCCTGCTCCGGCTACAAAGAACACCAGTAAATCCATATAAAAAATCTCCCCCAGACTTTTATCCAGAGGAGCACTTGTCAGTAAAATCAAATTGATCAGGATCACGATCCCGGCCTGGCTGGTAATCCATTCCCATTGTTCCCTGATATATGCCGTTGTCTTCATATGATCATATACCCCATTCCTTTTTTAGTAGTAATAAAGCCCTTAAGCCCTAGATCCTCCAACCTCAGCCGCACACGGTTTACATTGGCGGTTAAGGTATTTTCATTCACATAGATCTCATCATCCCATAGGTCCCTCATGAAAGCTTGTCTAGTCACTATTTTCCCTTCATTTTCCATCAATAGTTTTAGAATTTTCAGTTCGTTCTTTGTCAATTCGTATTTTCTGTTTTCATAAGCCGCAGTGGCTTCCTCAAGATTGACAGTAAGTCCCCTGCATCTGAGAACACGGGGATCGGTGGAACAATATTCATATGTTCTGCGGATAATTGCCTGAAGTTTGGCCACCAAAACAGCATTGTCAAAAGGCTTCGTTACATATTCGTCGCCGCCGTTATTCATCCCCATGATCATGTCCATACTGCCGTCCCTGGAAGAGATATAAATGATTGGAACACTGGAGATTTCCCGGATTTTTTTACACCAATGAAAGCCGTCAAAGCTTGGGATATTGACATCCATTAAAACAACATGCGGCTGGATGGTTGTGAATTCATCCGGGATGGCATCAAACATTTTCGCAATATGGACATCATAACCCCACTTCATCAAGAGTTTTTGGATTTCTTCAGCCAACATCCGGTCATCTTCCACAAGGTAGATTCGGTATTGGTTTTTTGGTATCATCCTTTTATGCCTCATTCATTTTTTGCTCTATTCCAGTTTTATCATAATTTATGAGTTGTCACATTCCCTATAATATTATTGCCATTTAATCAGACGG
>DASVMB010000341.1:0-10956 GCA_036384575.1 Bacillota bacterium | reverse complement strand
CATTTTTTGTATTTTCGAAACTGAACAGTCCTCTTCTTTTTCCTTCGTCTAGTAACAATTCTACTCTTGTCCAGACCGGTATCAGGGAGGCTTTGATTTTATCGGTTCTTCCACTGTTCAAAATGATTTCATGATGTAGTATGCTGATTAATTCCGGTTCTTCAAATCTTAGTTTTATAATACGAATCAATATGGACTTAAACTCTTCAACCAGTTCAGAATCGCCAAAAGAGACGTCTTCATGATAAGCTCCATCCATGAAATGATCAAATAGTGCAAATAATACATTTTCCTTTCCGCCGAAATGATAGGCTATCAAGGAGATATTTACTCCGGCAGCATTTACGATTTCTCTGGTTGATGTTCCTTCAAAGCCCTTTCTCGCAAACAGCTCTTTTGCAGCAGTCAATATTTTTGCTTTTGAATCGACAATAGTCTCTATTAAAACCACCTCAATCAAATGTTTGATTTGATTGTATATTACAATACTCCTTATTTCAAATTGTTTTTAACAGGGATTACATTTTGCGTCCAATGACAACATCAGCATGAATACCTGATGCATCGGGTACAAACACTTTTAACTCTTCACGGAACAATCTCCTGCATTCTTTTGGCTTCTTCAATAGCTTTAGACATCCCAATACTTGACATAATTGCACCTCTATATTATATTATGATAATTATCAATCAATCTTTTGATTGATTTAATTGAAAAAATTAGCTAACCGTTCCAACATATCCGTTATTGGGAACCGGCATAAATTGCGGCATAGATTTTTTCGCCAAGTGGAATCCGCTTTCAAAAAGCTGTTTTTCGTATTTATTTACAACAGCCAGTTCTTCTGCAGACAAAATTCCATCCTTAAAAAATTGCTTTAAATACTTCTCGTGATATTCGGTAGGATCATGTCCGGGAATAATAACCAAATTAGGTAACGCCTCTTGTAGTTCCTGTGTTAATCGTATTGACCGGATGTAATTCTCAGTCATTTCTGAATTAATAATAACGGATCTGACCTGGTCAACAGCCAAATGGCGAAGAGTATACAAACAGTCTCCGCAAAGCAGTATCTGATAATCACCAAATTGTAAGAAAACACTTGTATGCCCGCTGGTATGTCCAGGCGTCGGGAGCAAAATAATACTGCCGTCTCCAAAAATATCTTGGCTTTTCGCGAAGTTGTAAAATGCCCCGGATGAATAAGATATCACTTCCCAATCAGTGATCGGAGCTATAGATTTCGGGTATACTCCAGGAATCAGCCCCAAAATTTTCTTATCCTTTAACAGCCACTCTTGCGAGCTGACAAAGACTTTGGCATGGGGAAAATGTTTTAAACCACCTATATGATCTTCATGAAGATGCGTCAATAATATTTTCTTAACATCACTGCATTTATATCCTATTGCATGCAGCTGTGAATTTATTTCCTCTTCCGGCTGCATTACATATTCATCATCATCCGTCACAAGTCCCATCAATGCGGTATAGTATTCTTTATGTTTTCGAGCTTGTTCCCGATTGATACCCGTATCCACCAGGAGCGGTCCCTCAGACGGATGTTCAATAAGAAAGCAGTTAACAGGCACTAAGATAAAATGCTTCTTATCGGTGGCAAATTTGATCTTCCCCTTTAAGCCGCTCCATCCCTCCAGTCCTCCGAAAAATTGTCCGTATGGAACTTTCGTATAACCGGTCTGTATAATGTAAAGCTTCATTTCAACACCTCCTGTCATATTCGTTATTTTCATACGATTGATGGAAAATTGTTGTTATTTGCAATTCAATCAATCGTTTGATTTAATTGTATGCCCAGAAATATCCATTGTCAAGAGGCTGTTTTATGTTTTACACTCAAAACAATATCTCACTGACTTTAGATAATTGTGTCTGGTAAAAAACAAAAGCATCAGAATTAGGCCTTTAATATTATCCTGAAATCGTGAACAAATAGCCTTAAAGTGCAGGGAAAGGCTCGTCAAATCAAGAATATCTGCAAAAAAGAGCTTTCACCTGCGAGGTGTCAGACATGTTTGAATTGCGTTTCAGCGATGAGCGACTCATCACAGCGTCCGGAATCCCTTGTCTCACATTCACTAATATCTTGGATTGTGCTTTTGCTACTTGTAATTTATCGTTCCCGTTTCAGATAAACCATATCAACAAGCTGTTTCCCGTCTTCAAACATCGGATGGTCATAATTATCCGTGAAAAAGTTATATATTCGATGTGATTCTGAGAATCCACATTTTTGATAAAAGCTAAGCGCAGAAGGAACGTCCCCCGTTCCGACAAGCATTGCATTACAATCGGTGTAATGGTCATTACGAGCACGAGAGCCGACGATAAATGCTGCCCTTATGTCTTCAACCGTTTGTGACCAAGAAATAAATTTTTTTTCAATATCTTCATAGAACATTTTTGAATTTAACATTAACAAACACCTCCATATGTATGCACTTTTCTATTTGCAATCAGAATTTCTCTGATCATGTCAACAGGATTGACTATGTAATAAACCTTTAAGCCATACCACTCAATAAAGCGCTATCTTACTCTTTCTAATTTGTTGCATCTAAAATCATCTTTACAATTTTAGTACTGTGCAGAACATAGCTACCATGTCCCTCGCCCCGCAAAATGTGGAGTCTGCTGTTTGGGATGTTATCAGCTATGTACTGTGTGTGGCTCCGTTTCACCATATCACGACTTCCCGCCAGTACCGTAGTGGGGATTGCAATATGACTAAGCATTTCAGCTGTAAAATTGGGTTCTTTCAACATCATGGTCATCTTTGGGTCTTTCACGATTGCGTTGATACACTGAAACAGCTTAAGCCAACCTGTACGTATTCCCTTCGGATCTAAATTGGCCCCGCTGATTATGATTTGGGACAATAATTGTGGATACTTTGCTGCAAGCAGCAGTCCCACAATCCCGCCATCACTGAATCCATAAAGAATGGGTTGTTCCAGCTTCAGCTCTTCAATAAAACACTTGATATCCTCAGCAAAATCATCATAGTGATATACTAAAACAGCCTCACTCTGCCCATGCCCACGGCTGTCTATTGCGTATACGGTAAAGCATTCTGCCAGTAAGGGCATCGCCTTATCAAAAATCTTATGTGTTTCCCCGTTTCCATGAATCAGAAGCAGTGGTTTTCCTGTGCCAGATTTTTCGTAGTAAAGATTGGTGTTGTTCACATGGCATATCATTGGCATACACCTCCTCATCAATATTTCTTCTATAACCGCTTCAAAGCGTTCGATTTCTATATAATCATTCCGTGGTTAATGAAACTCATAACAGTTTCATTTTACGTCCTCGTTCCTATAGGCGGCGTCAAATGAAGCGACATGCCGTTCTAAAATGGACAGTGCTTCGCTTTCCTTATCCGGTAGACTATCATATTTACAAAGCAGCATGAAAATGGGGGAGTAAAATTGCAGCGCCAACACTTCCGAATCAATCTTTTTGAAATAGCCTATCTCAATCATTTTCTTAAATAAAGCAGCTTGATATTGCAGTGCACCGTCCATCAAGAACTCCCGTAGCAAGTTTTCCGCTTCGGAGTGACGAAACTGTTCCAACATCAGCAGTCTACGGTACTGTGCTGCCTGTTCGTCTTTGAGCCAGTATAGAAATAGAACAGAACACTGTTTTTTTAGAACATCCAAGCCCTCATTTTTATATCCATGTGCAAGCACAGAAAAATCATCGCCATCTGATAAGCTGATTGCTTTTGATGCTTCTTCAAAGTGAGCTTTCATGACACTAAAAATAGAATCCAGAATCTCTTGCTTACTTTTATAGTGTTTGTACAACGCACTCTCACGAAAACCAATTGCTTTTGCAATATCTCGCATGGAAACTCCATCATAACCATGTTTTGAAAAAAGTGCAAGGCACTCCGTCAGTATCCGGCTCTTTGTATCTGTCTTCGGCATATCATTCACCTCATAATTTATTTAGTTGCAAGTTATCGATTGTTCACTTTGTATTATAGTTATCAATCGTTCACTTGTCAAGATAATATTCAAAACTCATCATTTTTTTCTAGCATTAACAACAGTTCTCTAGTCCCAACCTATCTTAAAAACAGTAGTTTCCTTGTCTCGCAAGGCAAAAAGCAGTTCTGTAGTCTCAACCCTGACTTATATTTTATGTTCCAAGCTATACTCGGAGGATAAAAAAGGTTTCCAGCAATCGGTTATTTTTACCGAAAGTCTGGAAACCTTTGATTTCAAGCCCTTTAGAACCGATTTATTTATCTTTACGTGACATCAACACTACTGTTTCCACGTGATACGTCTGGGGAAACATATCCACCGGTTGTATTTCCATCGTCTTATACCCCAACTCCCCCAACAACTTTAGATCCCGCGCCAGGGTGCTGGGGTTGCAACTGACGTAGACGATCCTCCCTACCCCATTCACGGCCAGGCTCCTGAGTAGCTCCGGTTCGCAACCGGCCCGGGGCGGGTCTACTGTTGCTACGTCGAAATGGATTCCTTGCCGTGCCAATTCCGGCAGAACCCTTTCGGTCTCCCCAACCAGGAATTGTACATTCTTCATTTCATTTAACGCGGCATTCTCCCGGGCGTCACGAATCGCCTCGGGAACCACCTCGATCCCGTAAACCGCCCGGGCTCTCCGCGCCAGAAACAATGTCAGACTCCCGACTCCACAATAAGCGTCGAGCACGGTCTCCGTTCCCGCCAGACCGGCATAATCCACGGCTTTTTCATACAAAACCTCAGTTTGAACCGGATTCACCTGAAAAAAAGAACGTGCCGAAATCTTGAACTTCAAACCGCCGAGAATATCCTGAATCGCATCACTGCCGCCAAGAACCACCGATTGGTTTCCCAGAATTACATTGCCCCGGGAGCGGTTGATATTCTGAACTACGCTCCGAATCGCCGGAAATTCTGTCATAAGCTCTGTTGCTATCTTCGAACCACTGGGAAACTTCTCGCCATTGGTCACTAGCACCACCATCATCTCCCCGGTAGCGAAGGCATTCTTGATCAAAACGTGCCGTAACAGCCCGGAACCGGTTCGCTCGTTATAAATCGGAACATGATTCTCCTCTATCTTTTGAACAACTGCAGCAACAATCCGGTTGCTCAGTTCCGAATGGAGCAAACAGCCGGTAACCGGGACGATTTGATGGGTACCTTTCCGATAAAATCCGGCACTCACTTTCCCATTCTCCATTGCCAGGGGATACTGGACCTTATTTCTGTAACAACGGGGTTCCTTCATACCAAGGGTGGGATGGACCGTCACCCCGGTCAGACCACCGATACGTTCTACCGCGTCCATCACCTGTTGCCGTTTCAGCGCCAGCTGTGCGGGGTAGCTGAGATGCTGCAATTGACAACCGCCACATTCATGATAGACCGGACATGCCGGTATTCTTCGCTCCGGAATCTCCTCGATTATCCTGAGTAACCTGCCGCGGGCAAAGTTTTTTTTGATCTCTGTTACTTTGGCTTCCACGGCTTCACCTTTTAACGCGCCCGGGATAAAAAGAGTAAAGTTTTGATAACGCCCAACGCCTTCACCCTCATGGCCGTAACTGGTGATTTCCAATTGTACCTTTTGGCCTGGTTGAACCGGTGTTTCCATTTGATGCTCCTGATCTTTTGCATATTTCGAAACCGCGGCGGTAAGATTAAAAAACCGGAAAAGAAACGTCGTATCAATGGTAAGGTTGATTCTGAAAGGGTTTATAAACAAAATGACTAGCTCCAAATAGAGATTACTATTCCCTATTTCTTAACAATCATTATATCTTGTCTGAAAAGACCCGTGAAAAGCTTCTCTATACTTGATATGTAAATGAATATTGCAATTAAACGAATGAATCCGTCGGGATTGTGAACTATTTCTTGACTCGCGGGTTTTCCATGAACTTCGGTTAAGTTCCATGAAAAAGCAGGAATCACAGCTTACTTAACGAATTTTAAAAATTATCGATCGATTTTCGGGCTTTGAGCTACAGTGACTCATCCCCGAAATTGCTGGAGGGAATTACATGCCGAAAATAAGTATATGTATGGCGGCGTACAATCATCAACAATTCGTTGGTGAAGCCATTCAAAGTGTGCTCGACCAGACCTTTCAAGATTGGGAACTGATTATTACCGATGATGCCTCACCGGATCATACAGCCGATGTGATCAGCCACTATAACGATCCCCGGATCAAATTTTTCAAACACGAAAAAAATCAAGGGATTGCAATCACCACTGCTGATTGCATTAAAAAAGCTCAGGGTACCTATATCGCCATCCTGAATTCCGATGATCGATACCGCCCCGCCAAACTCGAAAAACAGGTTCAGATTCTGGATGAGCGCCCTGAAGTCTGGGCGGTTTTTACCCATGTCTGGTTCATCAATCGTTACGGCGGAAAATATAACAAGCTCAACATCGGTTTTTATACGAATAAACGCAACATTTTTAATAAGTCCAACCGCTCCCGCCGGGAATGGCTGAATTATTTCTTTTACTATAATAACACTCTTTGCGACCCCAGCGTTATGGCCCGCCGCGAAGTATATACAGAAATTGCACCCCCCGACCCTCATTTCCCTATAGCGGGAGATTTCAACCGCTGGGTGCGACTTTGTCTACACCATGATATCTTTATCATCCCCGAGATACTGCTCGACTTCAGGATTCACCAAAATGCCAGCGGCAGCTCCTGGTTAACAACCCCACCTAAGATTGATTGGGAGTATTTCCTGATCCTCCGGAACTATTTGGAAATCAAGACCCCCGATGAACTACAGCGGATCTTTCCCGAGCTATACGAGGGGCAAGAGTTGGATCCGGATCTCATCCCTTATTACCTGGCGCTCCCGGCATCGAAGATGGCCTCACGAACCTACCGGTTGTTTGCCGTATCTGTCCTATCCGATCTCCTTGATAACCCGGATAAAGCTGCGAAGCTTGATAAGCTATGTGGATTCACTCATAAAGATCTTCATAAACTCTATAAAACTATATAATTGACTGGTAGTTTATTTAATACATCCTAGGCCTTGCCCTGAGACAAATGGAGACGGGCTGTCTCAACCACTTTGAGGCAGCCCTATATTTATATAATGTTTAAGAAACAAGCCCTGCCCCCATTTGGGCCAGCTGAATATCTTCATCTTCCGCCAGACCACTGACGCCCACGGCCCCGATGACCTTCCCCCGATACGCGATGGGGACTCCTCCACCCCAGGTAACATAACGCAGTTCACCAAAGTTCGTCATGGGAAACCCTTTCTGACGGGAACCTTCTCCCACAGCCTTGGATTCTTTACATTCCCGGGCAGCGGTATAAGCCTTGTTCATGGCGATGGTAATGGAAGACAACCGGCAACCATCGGTGCGTAAAAAAGCCAACAACTCGCCATGCTCGTCCACCACGGCGACTGCCGCCCCTTTACCGTTCTTCTCCAATTCAGCCTGAATGGCAGAGACGATTTTTGCGGCATCTTGATGGGACAAATGAAAATCTTGGTACATTCCAATCCCTCCCAAAACAATTTGGTAGCGTCACGTAACGCCACGCTATAGCGTGACGCTACTTACCGGAACTCCGACTTCTCCGGCTCCGCCTCCTTCATGCCGTTGTCGCAGATGGCGATTCCCTTAAGCGCCAAAGCCAATTCCAACCTTTTTTGCTGCATGGCGCAGCCTAATTTATCCGGCTGATAAATCGATCCGTTCAGTAATTCGGCATTGGCATGGCAGCCGCCGCTGCAATAAAACCGTGACCAGCACCCGGCGCAGCCTTCTTTCTTGTATAAAGTAGCCTCTCCAAAATTTTTACGGAGATCGATCCGCTCCACCCCGGAAAAGACATCCCCCATCCGGTAATTGCCGCGTCCCACGAATTGATGGCAGGGATATAGCTCGCCGGACGGCGTTACCGCCAGGTAATCGAATCCCGCACCGCAACCTGTGAGCCGTTTGGGAAGGCAAGGTCCGTGCTCCAGTGCGATCTCAAAGTGGAAGAAGCGGAAACCCTGCCCCTGGCTGCGTTTTTCTAAATAATAAGCGGCCAGTCTGTCGTATTCGGCTGTAATTCGCGGCAAGTCGGCCTCGGTGAGCCGGAAATCCCCGTCCCGATCGACCACCGGCTCCAGGGAAAGCTCCCGAAAACCGAGATCGTAGAAATGCCGCACATCTTCGGTGAAGTCGAGGTTGCGTGCGGTGAAGGTCCCCCGCAAATAGTAATTTTGGTGGTTCCGTTCAGAAACGAGCGCCAAAAAGTTGGGCAACACCCGCTCGTAACTGCCCTTGCCACGCATCCCGTCGTTGACTTCCGGCCGTCCGTCCAGCGATAAAACCAGAGAGATTCCTTCCCGATTCAGAAAATCACGAACGGTCGGGTCCAGTCTCACCCCGTTGGTAGTTAGGGTGAAATGGATCGCCTTGTTCACCCGGAACGAGGCCTCACGGCCGTAAGCCACCAGTTCCTTTACCACCTCGAAGTTGAGCAGCGGTTCGCCTCCGAAGAAATCCACTTCCAATTGACGGCGATCCCCGGATTCATGTAGTAATAGATCAATTGCCGCCTTTCCCACAGCAGCGCTCATCTCTTCACGGACGCCCCCGAAAGATCCGGTCCCGGCAAAACAATACCGGCAACGAAGATTGCAATCATGGGAAACGTTAAGGCATAATGCCTTTAATACCGGCTCCCGGGTGAGCGCCGGCTCCGCAAGCGACTCGGTTGCCAAATAGCCCCCGCTCCTCAATTCATCCAGATCGGCCTCGATCTGGGGACGTAACTCCGGGGAAACCGGTTTACCGCTTAAGTAGTTGAAGACCGGTTCCTCCAGTTGAAATAAGGAGTTGGAAAGAACATCAAACAAAAAAAAGCGATCCAGCGCTTTAAAAACATGCCAGTTGGCAGATTGCACGTTCATTGCCATCGCTCCGATCCGAGTATAGTATTCGTCATTTTAATAGCTGATAGAAATAAATCAAGCCATGGTGTGTCGCATGGCTTGATGGACAGGCTATGGTAAAAATCCGGTTATTTCTGGCAGACCTGATTTCCAACAGTGCAAGAGGTCTTGCATGCGGACTGGCAAGAATTCTTGCAAGCCCCGCAACCGCCGGTAGCCGTCGTGCTTGCTAATTTACCCTGTACCAACGCCTTTACCAATTTCATCTTCCGATACCTCCACAATTTTAGATCCATTCGTTTAGTGATTCACAATCAAATCTATTAATAGTATACACAAACCGAAAAGTATAGTCAATAAAGGCATTCCTGCAGAGGTTCAATATACCCGTACAGTCGAGATCAACACGCCTTTTCACCTTTACCTCGCACCTATTGCTGCGCGCCTCATAGGGCGCGCGCTACTTCACGCCTCACGCCTCGTGCCCCTTATATCTCAAAAGCGCTGCCGAATGTACCACTACCAATACCGAGCCTAAATTGTGCACCAACGCTCCGACAACCGGCCCCATCAACCCCATCGCCGCCAGAACAATCGCACCGAAATTAATGCTCATGGAGATCCAAACATTTTGGGTTATCGTCCGCAAAGTTTTCTGTGCCAACCCAATCAATTCCGGTATTTTCTTGATATCGTCGGACATCAGGGCAATATCAGCCGCCTCAATGGCTATATCCGACCCAAGAACGCCCATTGCGATCCCGACTGCTGCGGTTGCCAAGGCGGGGGCATCATTAACCCCGTCACCAATCATGCATACCCTTTTTCCCTGGTTCATCTTTTCTTTGATAACCACCACTTTCTCCTCAGGCAGTTGCCCGGCATAAATCCGATCAATCTCCGCCTGTCTTCCTATCTCTCGAGCGGTATTCCGATTATCCCCGGTAAGCAGCATAATCTCAAGATCATATTTGGATTTCAGCTCTTGAATTGCTTCCGGCACTGAACCTTTTATCCGGTCAGCCACCATAATCATTCCGGCGGGGTTCCCGTTAACCACCACCAGCATCACCGTCTTTCCATCCCTTTGGAAGAATGAAGACTGCTGCAACAGGCTATCGGGGACCGCCACCCCATTATTGCTTAACAAATCAAGATTACCGACCATGATCCGGTGAGAATCGACTGTAGCGATAATCCCCCGGCCTAAAATCAGTTGAAAATCATGGGGTTCGGTGATGGACAGGGATTCTTCCTTGGCTTTCATTACAATGGCCTGCCCCAATGGATGCTCGGAAAAGTTCTCCGCGCTGGCAGCCAACTGCAAAACACTCTCTTCCGGGTAGTCCCGGTTTAAACTGATGACCTCAGTCACTTCCGGTTTACCACAAGTGATCGTCCCGGTCTTATCAAAAGCGATTAGATCAATACTTCCCATCTTTTCCAATGCTTCACCGCTTTTGATCAATATCCCCTTCCGGGACGCATTCCCGATTCCGGCCATGATTGCCGCCGGAGTGGCCAACACCAAAGCGCATGGGCAAAAGACGACCAAAATCGTTACTGCCCTGGTTATATCGCGTGTTAGCCAATAAACTGCAATGGCACAAGCCAAGGCAGCCGGTACAATAATGGTCGCCCAACGGTCGGCCACACGGACTACCGGAGCCTTTTTATCTTCGGCCTCTTTCACCAATCGAATCAATTTAGCCAGGGAGGTATCTTCACCCACTTTTGCGGCGATAATCGTGATCGTTCCCATTTGGTTAAAGGTACCTACATAAACTTCATCGTTGACAGCCTTATCCACCGGGAGGGACTCCCCCGTAATAATCGCTTGGTCTACACTGGTCTGGCCGCTGATAATCCGCCCGTCCACCGGAATGGTTTCTCCCGGCTTGACCAATAAAATGTCTCCGACTCTTACCTCGGAGGCCGGGATTTCACATTCACATTTTGCGTCCATATTCTGGCCATCGTCGGAGTAAGCCGGACCAGTTTTTCAACGCCTTGTCTCGCTTTACGAACG
>DASVMB010000340.1:0-6922 GCA_036384575.1 Bacillota bacterium | reverse complement strand
TCTATGAAGATGATGAGCCTAATGATGAAATTTCAAAATATACTCCTACATATATCGCTACCAAAGCTATTAAGGATTAGGTTAAGCCTGTCACATCGATTAGTCAAAAGGAGAGAACGTCATTGAAACTCTCGGATATATGCATAATTACGGAAGATGTACCGTTGCTGACCCGGTTTTACGAAAACGTACTGCAAGTTAAGGCAGAAGGAAATGAAATTCATGCCTTCATAGCTATAGGAGGGGAAGGCATTGCCATCTATTCAAAAAAAGCCGCCGAAAACGATATGCGATTTGACTTCTCAAAACATTGGGGTTCAGGTAACTTCACAATCGGTTTAAATGTTGAAGATGTAGATAAGGAATATGAACGGTTGAAATCGCTTGATCTTGAGTTTGTGACTACCCCGGCGACCTATCCCTGGGGGGCAAGGTCCTTTCATTTCAGAGATCCGGATGGCAACATCATTTGTTTTCGCACGATCGTAAATAAATCGTAAATAATTAGAATGAATTGATTGGACCGGTAGGGTCCTTCTTTTTTAAAATATATTGGCTTCTATGTAGTCTTGCCGCGATTGTGTTTTTCAAAGAAGAATTGTATGACTATAAAACCAATGAAAAAAATACGATTCAATTTCTTTTTGATCAAGAGCTTCTTGTAGAAGTAAAAAAGATAGTTCGGTTTAGAATTGAGGAAAACAGGAAGTAATGCCTTTCTTACCAAAGATTCATCTTCCCTTGAGGATGAAGCGATACCAAGCCCGATATGGGGTTGAAAATTTATGAAAAAATATACTGTCTATCAAGTAGATTCATTTACCAAGGATTTATTTAAGGGAAATCCTGCCGGGGTGGTTTTAAATGCAGATGGCTTAAGCGAAGCGCAAATGCAAATGATAGCCAGGGAGTTGAATAACTCGGAAACTTCGTTTTTATTCTCTCCCGATAGTAGTGAGTGTGACGGTGTAATACGTTACTTTACTCCGAAAACCGAAGTCCCAATATGCGGCCATGCCACGATAGCCGCAATGTATGTTAAAGCTCTGGCGGAAAATTTGAGTTCTTCCGTGTTCAGAATGCGGACAAAGATAGGAGTGCTGCCATTCGAAATAATCAAGATCCACAATGATTATACGATTGTCATGACTCAAGGTGAAATACGATTTGAAACGCCCTTTGCTCTTGAAATAAAAGAAAAGATACTTAAAGGTCTGGGTTTAACTGAAAACGAGTTGGATGACAGGTGTCCGGTTCAAACTGTATCAACCGGCCATTCTAAAGTAATGATCGGCATCAAGAACCGTGAGAGAATGAATCAATTGGCTCCGAACTTTACTGCACTATCGGAGCTAAGCCGGATTATCAATTGCAACGGCTATTTTGTCTTTACCTTTGATTCGGACTCCAAGGATATTCTGACTTATGGCCGGATGTTTGCACCGGCTGTCGGAATCAATGAGGATCCCGTTACCGGTAATGCCCATGGACCGTTAGGAGCGTATTTGGTCCATCATCGATTGGTCGATGCCTCCGATGGCGAGTTTACTTTTAAGGGTAGACAAGGGGAAGCCATCAACCGTTTAGGGACAGTTGAAGTAAGAGTTAAAATCGAGAACAACCAACCGGTATTGGTGCAAATTGCCGGGGAAGCAGTGATCGTATTTAAGACGGAAATAGAAATTTAGCCTCATTTGAGATGGATGATCAAATAGTAAAAATGGCAACAAGGCTATGTGAGTACACGAGGGAACGTTCTACTTGATATTTTTTTATTCTTGGGGGGAGCAGTTGTGGAAATTTTTAAGTTGACAGAAAATAATATCCCAAACGTTGCAAAATTAATGGCATATATCAAACCCGATTGGTGGGATTATGAGGGCGGAGTCATGCAGTTAAGCGATATTCGCACCACGGTGGATAATGTGGGTTGGTTTATGGGTGAGGATGAGCAGCATCCCAAAGGATGGATCCTTTGCGCCGAATATAGCTGTTATTCGTGCTTAAGTATAGAGTGCCTTGGTTATGACGAGAACGGAAAGTTTGTCATGGAGCATCAGCTTCAGCCCTTGCTGGAAAAAGCGGAACAATATGCCCGGGATAAGGGATTCCGCATTTTGAAATACATGATTGGTTCAGTTGATATGTCTTGTCATGGAAGAGAACTTGGAAACTATTGGGAAGCACTAAGAGATTTAGAATCATATGGTCGGGAACACTTTGATTATTTTGTCAGATATGGATTTAAGCCGGCCGGGTTTATGCCGAATTGTTTGGGTGAAAATTATCACTGTATCATCATGATTAAAGAACTTAAATGACCATTCAAATATAGGGTGATGTAGCAATTTTCTTATCCTACCGTGATGCCCAATCGGGCGATGGAGAAAATCAAGATGAACATTAAACTGATATTTCCCAAAATGAGCCTAAGGCCTATGGATTCTAAGTTCAAAAGGATAATGTCTCCCTCATTCAAAAACATTGTTAAGCGAATACCCGAAAGTCGTTGCCAAAGGGTCCCCTATCTATTATTTAACCTGTTTTACAGAAAATACGGAAAGCTTACATCTCAATGCATACCACGAGGATTGATGAATTCTCTTGGTAAATGGGTCAGGCATCTTTCATACGGTATTGAAATAGGGTGTTTGACATTAAACGTGAGTTAATATAAGGAGGAATGAAATCACGGAATGTAAACTGGATCGGATTACAGTTTTTTATGAGGAATATGGTACAGGCAACCCGGTCCTGATGCTTCACGGATATTACCCGGATCACCGCTTGATGAGCGGTTGTATGGAGCCTGTGTTTCAAAAACGGCCGGGCTACCGGCGAATCTATTTGGACTTGCCGGGCATGGGTAAAACCAAAGGAGAACCCTGGATCCAAAGTTCTGATCAGATGCTTCAGGTGGTACTTGATTTTATTGCCAAAGTCATACCCGAGGAAAACTTTTTGCTTGCCGGTGAGTCGCGCGTTCACATTTGATGTAGATGCGGTTCAAGAGGAGTTTACGAAACCCGTCCTGTTTTTATTGGGGAGGCAAGATGCTTCAGTAGGATACCAGGACGCCTGGAATATTTTAAATCATTATCCCAGGGCGTCTTTTGCCGTTTTGGATAGAGCCGGCCATAATCTACAGTTGGAACAAGTCAAGCAGTTTAACTGTTTAACCAATGAATGGCTGGATCGAGTAGAAGAAGCAGCACATTGAGCACTTGGCTGATTCCGGTTTTATGGAGGGTAGCTGTTTTGAACGAAGTAGATAAACGGAATAAACTTGATGAAGAGTTATCCCCCTTGCCTCTATTGCCTCCTTCCTCAGGATTTCCATAAAACAATTCAAGTTTTCGATAGCCGGGTGAAGTCATGAATGTTAGTAGAGAAGGACGATACGTCTATGAGAATGAAGGTTAAAAAATCATTCTAGCTGGAATAATCCACGAAACACAGTGCCATGTAGAAAAAAAGTTGGTTTTTTTCGTTTGAAAAGCAGGAAATAGGGGAAGAATCTAGAATAAAACAAGAGTAATTTACCAGGACATTCCTTGCGAATCAACAAATTATTTTCCACTTTTTTCGGAAGGAGGTGAACTGTTGATGACCAAAACCGAACTCATCGATAAAGTGGCCGAGAAGAGTGGTTTGACCAAAAAAGATTCTGGGAAGGCTATTGATGCGGTTATCAATGCGATGACCCAAGCGTTGTCCAAAGGGGACAAAGTCCAGTTGGTAGGCTTCGGTAGCTTCGAAGTCCGCAAACGGGAAGCCCGTAAGGGCCGTAATCCCCAAACCGGTGCTGAGATTAAAATCGCAGCTAGAAAGGTTCCTGTTTTTAAAGCCGGTAAAGCTTTGAAAGATGCAGTCGGCAAGAAGTGATTTTTTCAATCCATGATTACTTAATCAATGATTGAAGAAGGAATGGATCCATATGGGTCCATTCCTTTTTATTCTTCTTTGGTGAAAGGAACAGTATGGTGTAATACCTCTCATGGTGTTGAATAGATTATGGCGGGGGGTGACCTGGATGAATGTTGTTTACGCAAAAAAATGGTTGATTGGTGCCTTGGTCTTGCTCTTCGTATTCTGTTTCGGTTATTTGTGCGGCGATCTTTTTCATGATGCATTTCCCGTCAGTACCCCACTGACAAGGGAGATGCCGGTTTTTTTTGTTAAGACCCCCAAACATCAGGCCTGTTTAACCTTTGATATCAGTTGGGGCGAGAAAACTTTACCGCTGGTTTTAAAAATTTTAGCCGACAATCAAGTTCCGGCAACCTTTTTTGTTTCCGGGCCGTGGGCGACGGGACATCCCGACGCGGTTCGGGCAATTGTCGGCGGCGGTCATGAGGTTGCAAGTCATGGAGACCGCCACGTCAATCTCAGCCAGTATTCCCAGGAAGAGGTCCGAACCAATATCAGTAAAGCTCACGATGCCCTGTTGACCTTAACCGGACGTGTGGCACCTTTTTTTAGACCACCCAATGGCGATTATGATGATTTGGTGATCGATACCGCCCGGGAACTGGGTTACGAAACAGTCATCTGGTCGGTAGACTCCCTGGATTGGAAAAACCCCGGCCCGGATTACATGGTTAACCGGATTCTAGACAGAGTATTTCCGGGCGCGATCATTCTCTGTCATGCCAGCGACTCCAGTAAACAGATCGATCAGGCGCTTCCCGGTATCATCCGGGGTTTGCGTGAAAAGGGATATAAATTAGTAAGCCTTTCTCAGTTATTCGGGGCGGGGGTGCCCGGCCGGAGTGATCCCCGCTAAATAAAAAGAGTGAAGTGTAAAGAAAACCATTGAATATATGTTTCCAAGTGGATTTTCGGCTTTGGACTTATGACTTTGAACTATGTTTATCCCGATGTTTGCGTCGGGATTTTTTATGCATTGTGGATAACACCTTTTCCGAATGGATCAGGTTTAAACAGATCAAGACGGAGTTTAGCGGAGCCGACAACTTGAAACATTGCGTACAGATTAATTTATGTTATAATTGACCTATTGAAATTTTTTCGGGTTGATTACGTTAACTAAAGATAAACCTTTTAAATTTAGGAAGTGAAACCAATGGCGAAAGATCATGTCCAGCGGTCCGGAGGGTCCGGATCGGATAAACCCAAGGCCAAAGAGTATTCGTCGCTGAAGTTTCTCCGCGACATCATTGAAGTTGTTGTCCCGGCAATCATTCTGTTCTTGATTATCAATCAATTCATCGAGCATACCGTAGTACCCTCGGGCTCAATGATTCCTACGATTCAGATCGAAGACCATTTCTTTTTGAATAAGACCGCCTACTGGTTCCATAAGCCTCAACGGGGGGATATTGTGGTTTTCAAACCCCCGGCGAGCATGGGCAAGACCGATTTTGTGAAACGGCTGATCGGGTTGCCCGGTGAGAAGATTGCAATTCGCCACGGTATAGTTTATATCAATGATCATCCCTTGAAGGAACCGTATATCACTCCGGATCGGGCCCCGATTGAGGATTTTGGACCTTACCTGATCCCCGATGGCCGGTACTTCATGATGGGCGACAACCGGAATAATAGCCGCGACAGCCGCTATTGGGGAACAGTACCCCTCAAAGACGTTCGCGGCAAGGCCTGGTGGCGATTCTGGCCTTTTAACCAGATGGGTATTATAAAATAATCAGTATCAAAAAAATCAAGATGAAAGGCCGCTGTTCTCAAAGTTTTATCCATATGGAGAGCCCTGGCCTTTTCGTCGTGTAAATAAGGGAAAGCAGATGTCCTTACTTCAGGTTAATAATCTCGATAAGTTTTATGGCGCAACTCCCATCATCCGGGAGGGTACCTTGGCAATTCAGGCCGGTGAAAAATGGGGTTTGGTAGGCCGGAACGGTTGCGGCAAATCCACCTTGATCAAGGTATTGACCGGCAAGGAAGATTACGATCAGGGCGAAATCGGCTGGGCCAAGGGGACCCGTATCGGCTACCTTGAACAGGAACCGGAATTTGGCCCAGGTAACTCCATTTATCAGGAATTGCGGGGAATCTTTGGCGACTTGGATCTCCTCCAGGAGACCATCACTCATCTGCAGGAAGAGTTGAATCAACCTGGCCTGGCCAACGAAACCCTCAACCGTCTGGTGGAGGAGTTTCATTCCAAAACCGAGGAGTTTGAAGCAGCCGGCGGTTATCAGCTGGAAGGAAGGATTCAGGGCGTCCTCCGCGGCCTGGGCTTTTCCAAGGAACGTTGGAACGATCCGACCACGGTGTTAAGCGGAGGGGAGCGGACCCGTCTGGCTCTGGCCAAGCTACTGCTATCTCCCAATGACATTCTGTTTCTGGACGAGCCCACCAATTATCTGGACCTGGCGGCCATCGAATGGCTTGAGGAGTTTCTCGGAACCTATCGCGGCGCAGTCCTTTTGGTATCCCACGATCGTTATTTTCTGGATCGGGTGGTTTCGGGAATCATTGAACTTGAGTTTTGCCGCATCAAGCGTTACCGGGGTAATTATTCGGCCTATCGTTCCCAGAAGGAAGCCGAGTATCAAGTGGCGTTAAAGGCTTATAACGAGCAACAGAAGGAATTGGAGCGCCAGGAGAAGTTTGTCCGTGAATCCCGTGCCACGGAAAAGAGTAAACGCAAGGCGCATAGCATTGAAAAACGTTTGGCCCAGGTGGAACGGATCGAACGTCCCGTTTGGGATGATCAAGCCTTCAAGCTCTCTTTCGGAGAACCCCAACCCAGTTCGAGAAAGGTATTGGAACTAGAGGGAATCGCCAAGCGTTTTGGCAATAAAGTCCTGCTGGACGGGGTGGATCTCCAGATCGAAGCGGGTGAGAAGATCGGTTTAATCGGACCCAACGGCGCCGGCAAGACAACTTTACTCAAGATGATCATGGGTCTTGAGACTCCCGATCGCGGCGGGATCCG
>DASVMB010000339.1:0-5876 GCA_036384575.1 Bacillota bacterium | reverse complement strand
TCGAATATTCACGCTGAAAACTACGATGAAAAGCTTAATCTGCAAAATTTAAACCATCAAACCATGATCTTCTCGGATTATCGGAAGAAGGAAAGTCTCAACGGGAACTGGCATTTTACAATCGACCCTTATGATACCGGTTTGCGGAGTAACTGGCAGATTCTTGAGGCGCAAGACGCCTCCGGAAAGAAATTACCCTGGGACTACGATTATGACGGGGGAGACGACATTCCCGTTCCCTCCTGTTGGAATCTGTACAGGCCCGAGTATTTTTATTACGAAGGCAGCGCCTGGTACTCGAGGAGTTTTTCGTATTGCCCGGAAATGGACGGCGAAAGGGTATTTCTAAGGGTAGGAGCGGCGAATTACGACACCAAAGTTTTTTTAAATGAGGAATTCCTGGGCAACCATTACGGCGGATCGACCCCGTTTTATATAGAACTGACCGGGAAATTAAAAGAACGGAACATTATCCAGCTTTGTGTGAATAATCACCGGACTTTGGATCGTGTCCCCATGCGGAACACCGATTGGTTTAATTACGGCGGAGTGTATCGGGATGTTGATCTCTATCGGCTGCCCGAAAATTTCATCAAAAAATTCTTTATCTGTCTAGCGCCGGATGATTCATATCAAACCATTCAGGTTGATGTGGCGGTGGCGAAAGAGGATAGCGAAGATGAAGTTCTCTTTGAAATACCGGAACTGAATATCTCAAAATCCGTGAAGCTTCAGAATGGAAGTGGCCGTTTTACAGTCAAGGCTCAGCCGGAACTATGGACGCCGGAGCATCCCCGGCTTTATGAAACAATTGTTACCTGCCGGGATGATCAGATTAGGGATAGAGTGGGATTTCGCCAAATTAAGGTTCAAGGAACCCAAATATTGCTGAATGGGAAGGACATTTTCCTTCGTGGAATTTGTGTTCACGAAGATGATGCGGAGCTTGGCAAGTCCTCAAATGAAGCGGATATCCGCAGAAGATTTGCAGACGCCAAGGAGCTCGGTTGTAACTTTATGAGGCTCGCCCATTACCCCCATACGGAATTGGCTGCCAAAATTGCCGACGAGGTTGGATTGCTGTTATGGGAAGAGATCCCGGTTTACTGGGCGATCGATTTTGAAAACCCACACACTTATCAGGACGCGGAGAACCAATTGATTGAATTGATTCAAAGAGACCGCAACCGGGCCAGCGTAATCATATGGTCGGTGGGCAATGAAAACCCGGATTCGGATCCCCGCTTATCTTTCATGAGCCGGTTGGCGCAGACCGCGAAAAGGTGGGACCCGTCCCGTTTGGTCTCCGCCGCTTGTCTGGTGAACCACGTAAAGATTAAAATTGAGGACCGTTTAACCGCGTATTTGGATGTTATCGGAATGAACGAATATTACGGCTGGTATAACCGGGACTTTTCGGAGCTCGTCAGTTTGGGCAAGAACTCGAGTCCGGATAAACCGGTGATCATCTCCGAAACCGGAGCCGATGCGCTGGCCGGTTATCATAGTTCCGGAACCGACTTGTTTTCCGAGGAATACATGGAAAAGGTCTATCAAAAACAGGTCGAGATCATCAGGAAACTAGACTACATCAAAGGGTTTTCTCCTTGGATTCTATATGATTTCCGGGCTTCACGCCGTTACAACAAATATCAAAAGGGCTATAACCGCAAAGGCCTGATCGCCGCGGATAAGAAAACCCGTAAACTGGCCTTTTACGTACTACAAAGGTTTTACCGGGAAAAGGCTCTCGAAAATTAGTAACGAGCGGGCCGTTTTTATGGCTCAGTCCGCTTCCGGTCATATATTTTGAATCAAAACATCGTGGAATTTTCCGGGTTCTTCATACATCAGACTGTGGGCGGAGTTTTCGAACCAGATTAGCTCCTTGGAAAGCTCCTCATTTGCTTTGGGAGTTGCCACTTGCCCGACACCGACATAAGCGTAAAAGAGCTCCGGAAATTTTTGTATGGTGAGGGCTCCTCGCATCGTTCCCCACGAATGTCCGACGACAAAGACTTTTTTCCGGTGGAAACGTCTTAAAAGAATTCCAACGAGATCATGAGTATCAGCGATCAATTGGCTGACGTTCATGGTCTCAAGATTTTATTTATGGGAGTTATGATCAGGTTCAAGTTGATTCCTCTATAATTTCTTCCAAAAAAAAGGGATAAACCTTCTTCCATATGAAAATTTTATAATTGGATTAATGCATCGAAACGATCTTCAATTTACTTTCGTTATATAGAGATGTCGATCATACACCTTTTTATTAGAGTCCATGTCGCGGAAGGTATTTTATGTAGAGTAGCCAATACATTTTTTGGAGATCATAAATATATTGTAAGTTGATACCAAGGGTGAATCCAAGGTTTGGAAACGATTTGGTTGGAAACGGGGGATTACGATGGAAACAAGGCAGAAGGAGTCGGATCGCCACTCGCTCCGTCAGCCGATGCATGCCGGTAGTTTTTATCCGGGCGATCCGCAGGAACTCCGGAGGACCCTTGATGAACTGCTCGGCGCGGTCTGCGCGGAAGCCCGGGAAACACCGCGGGCAGTGATTGTGCCCCATGCCGGCTACCAATTCAGTGGTCCGGCCGCTGCCTGCAGCTATAAAGTCTTACGGGACGGGGCGGAAGCGATCAAGCGGGTTATCTTGCTGGCACCCAGCCATTACAGTTATGTCAGGGGTGTGGTTTTAGTCGAGGCCGACTACCAGACTCCGCTGGGGGTTTACCCGGTGGACGGTCCGGCAATCCAAACTTTGAAAGAGACCGGATTTCCCTGGGAGACGAACCGGGTGGCAGCGACCGGGGAACACAGTGACGAAGTCCAGATCCCGTTCTTGCAGACCGTATTACCTCAAGCCAAGTTGGTGCCGATGATTGTCGGTGATCTTGATGAAACGGAGCGGGCCGAGGCCGCCCGGACCATCGTAAAAGTCAGTGACGAACAAACTGTGATTGTGACCAGTTCCGATTTCACTCATTACGGAAAACGTTTTGGCTTCGCCCCGGCTTTGGGTGGGGACACCCGGGCCGGGATCTACCGGCTGGATCAAGGGGCTATCGAACGGCTTCCCGAGGGAGCCGATTCCTTCCGGGATTATATTAAAAGCACCGGGGCGACCATTTGCGGGTACAACCCGATTACACTGTTGCTTGAGATTTTTGCAGCTCAGGACTGGCCGATCCGGCCGCAATTGTTGCAATACTATACCAGCGGCGATCTCACCGACGATTGGGAAAACTCAGTAAGTTACGCCGCAGTGGCATTGGGGGCGCTGGTTTCATGAAACCGACCATCGATCGAAAATACCTTAATGAAGGCGAGGAACAGACGCTGTTGCGCCTGGCACGCCGGGTACTGACCGAGTTTGTGAAAAACGGCACTGACGAATTTCCCGATACCGTTTTGGGGGAGTTTGAGCTGACCCCGGCTCTCCGGCAGGAGTTGGGAGTCTTCGTAACCCTTACCGAGGGGGAAGCTTTGCGGGGCTGTATCGGCTACATCGTGGGATTGATGCCGTTGTATCAGGGCGTGATCTCCAATACTCAAAACGCCGCTGCCCATGACCCGCGGTTCATGCCGGTGCGGCCGGAGGAGTTGGCAGCGATCCAAATGGAGATCTCGGTGATGCCCCCGCTCCAAAAGGTGAAAGGCCCGGAGGAGATCCAGGTAGGCCGCGACGGAGTGGTACTTAAGAACCGTTTTAACCAGGGGGTTTTCCTACCCCAGGTACCCCTGGAACAAGGCTGGGATAAAACCACCTATCTTGAACAATTGGGGTTCAAGGCAGGGCTGGACCAGGATGCCTACCAGGATCCGGAGACCGAGCTGTTCCGCTTTGAGGCGCAAGTGTTTGGGGAAGAGTGAATTGTCAAGGGTAAAGTGTGAAAAGTTGATTCCTGCCAGTGTTTAACACATAAAATCATGAATTTCACGGTTTACGCTAACACCTTGGCGTCGTAATAAATCTCCGCCACCTTGGCCAGTTCCGCTCCGATCTTGATTCCGTAATCGAAACCCTTTTTCAATAAAGAAATGACCCGGTTCCAGTCAGTCGGGGATTGTTGCAGTTCAAAGCTGATGTCGTCGAATAACCGCCGTGCCTCGTCTTTTTTATTATCGGCGAGCTGGGAGTTTTCGATACAGAGCATGACTTTTAGAGCAACCTCTTTAAAATAGGGCGCGCTGGGTAGATCCTCCGGACTTTCCGGCTGATGTGGTTCGGAGACAGTCACCGAAACCACTTCGTAACCGGACTTGTCCTCGGACCCGGATTTAAATTTGACCAAGGGTGAATTATTGATCTTGACCGTTTTTTTACCGCCAGGCGTATCGTCATCCATTGCCGGAGGGACTGTAGTCGCTGCTTTGGAAGTAACATTGACGTTAGCCCGGATTCGTTCCCTCTGAGTTGCCTGTTGCAACGCCTGGGTAGGGCAGCCCAACTCTTTATTGATCACTTCCTGGTTGATACCCGACCGCTCCAAAAGATCGCTGTTTCCCACAAATGCCACGATTATCACCTGATTCCTCGAAAATAGAATCATCTTTATTATAATCCGGCTTCCCTGAATTTGGCAAGTGGACTCATGATTTTCATAGAAAATCGGATAATAAAGAGGGAATTGAAACGCGGCCAAGAAATAACTATGACAAAAACGCGCATGCACGCGCAATAACCGCCCGTATACGCGGCGGTGGCGGAGGGGGAACGGCCTATGCAAGCGGAACAACTATTGGATGAGGCAGAAGTGCTTTTCGAAAAGGCTGAAGAGCAAAGTGAGACCAATTTGAACGCCGGTCTGGAATATTTCCGGCAGGGAATCGGCAATCTATGCCGGGCTTTTTTGACGGTGAACAGCCAAGAACCTTTAGGCGACTTGAGGGCATTGTATTTCCAATGCCGCAAACTGGAGCCGGAATTCGAGACCATTGACGAGGTGATGGACTATTTCATCGATCCGGGCTCCGGGGTGGATGACCCGGAGATCTTTAATGATGCGGCCAATGAGATCTGGGATTTCATCGTCAGCCTATTGCCCGAGGAGGATGACGATCTCGGGGATGAAGGAGATTTAGGGGACGAGTAGGAGGATACGGTTCATAGCTATTGGTTATTCGTTATTCGTCCGTAATACGGTAATTGCAGGTTAAAGGAACAGATTAAGGCAGAATTGTAAGAATAAAAGGAGAATTATGACTTTAGCCGAATAGTATTCCTAAAAAGAATGGTGGTGATGATCGATGTCACGCCTTCAATGTACGGGAGTACTACTTGGTATGCTGGCAATATTGACTGGAGCCGGTGGGCAAACCGCTTTAGCCAACGAAAGCACGGACCGGATCATCCTGACCTCCCAGTGGCGAACGGCTGAAACAAGCAATACGGTCTTAAAATTCAACTCCAAATATAATGGGGAATGGCTTGAACTAGATTGGGGATTTCGCATACCGGATCGGTTGGATGAGGATAATTACGCTTCGGTTTATTCCGGTTTTGAGTTGCCCCAAATCATTCCGGATTTAGAGTTTGACCTGGATTACCGCTGGGACGATACCTACCAAATATGGACTGCCGGCGCCGCATACCACATGCAGCCTTCCTCGGCTTGGGAGTGGGGGGTCGGCTATGGCGGGGGTTACCGTGACGGCTTGGATACAGGTGGCAGCCCTTACCGGTACCGGTTCCGGAAGGCCGACGCCAAACTGGATTTCACTCAAAATCCCTGGAGCTATAGTGCCGGACTCTCCTATACCGCCAAAGATTACCCCGTTACCCGGTATTATACCTCGGAACGGCTTGCCTTGGAGCAAACTATACGCTGGCAACCAAAACGTTCATCCGCCCTATACCTGTCATACCT
>DASVMB010000338.1:0-2552 GCA_036384575.1 Bacillota bacterium | reverse complement strand
CAGATATTGTTGGAGGACTACGGCGCAAAGCTGGATGATCAGGGCAAGGAATATCTTGAGACAGTCCGTGGCGAGGCCGAGCACATGGCCGAGTTGATCGATGCGCTTCTATCATTGTCACGTGTGACCCGAAGTGAGATGCACCGGGTTAAGGTCGATCTTAGTCAACTAGCGCAAAAGGTCATCACGGAACTGCGAACTGCTGAACCGCAGCGTGATGTTTCTTTTACCGTTACGCCCGCCATGACCGTACAGGCGGATCCTTTGTTGATGGAGGCGGTATTTCAAAATTTGATCGGTAATGCCTGGAAATTTACGAGTAAGTGTGCGAATCCTGTAATAGAGGTCGGGATGATTGAACAAGAGGAGATGGACCGGCCGGGGCGAACGGTGTATTTTGTCCGCGATAACGGCGCAGGTTTCGATATGGCATATGCCGCCAAGCTTTTTACTCCTTTTCAACGCCTCCATCATCAGGAGGAGTTCCCCGGAACCGGGGTGGGCTTGGCGACGGTAAAGCGGATCATCAATCGGCATGGTGGGGAGATTTGGGCAGAGGCCAAGGAAGACCAGGGAGCGACTTTTTATTTCACGTTATAAGGGAGCGATTCTTATGGAGAGTCGGTTCATTCTTATGGTGGAGGACAATTCCAGTGATGTGAAGCTGGCTCAGCGGGCATTTGAAAAAAAACATGTCGTAAATGAGCTGGTAGTGGTGCGCGATGGCCAGGAAGCATTGGATTTTCTCTTCGGGACCGGTTCCTATCATGGACGCAACATCTCGGACCTACCCGCGTTTATCCTACTGGACTTGAAATTGCCGAAGTTGGATGGCCTTGCGGTTTTGGAACGGGTCAAGTCCGATCAACGGACCCGGTTAATTCCGGTCATCATCCTCACGACCTCCAATGAGAATAGTGACCTTAAAAGCGCATATTTGCTGGGGGCGAACAGTTATATCCGGAAACCCGTCGATTACAACAACTTCGTTGAAGTCGTGAGCCAGCTTGGAACCTATTGGTTGGGTATCAATGAGGCGCCTCCCGTGATCCGGTAGAAAGGGAAAATCAGGCAACAGGGAACAGGCAATAGGCGAGAGGCGTGGGGCATGAGTAGCGCGCCCCGCGGGGCGCGAGGCTAGTCTGTATGGGCTGATGGCTGGAGTGCCCCCAATGATCAGATCCAGCTGGGATTTGGTTTTTCCCAGGAAAGTATCTCCAAAGCCAGTGGTTTAAGCGGTGGAAGCTATTTTAACCTCCAAGCGAGTCTCGGTTTTACCCCGCGATTTGCAGTGAATCTGAATTATGCCACGGATATGACACCCAACAACGGCTCGGATCAACTGGTTGGGATCGCCTCCCAATTCAATGTGGAACGGGAGAAGGATAATTATTATTACCTCGCGCTTTGTTACTTTACCAATTTGAACCGCAAAGGGGTCAGCGATTATTTTGGAATCAAGTACGCGCCTTTTTACTCGGGGCGCATGGGAGACGGTAGTTCCAAAGTGGAGCTAAGCCTGTTCCCCATCGGGGTGTTCTACAATTTTCAAGCCCGAGAGTATGTGTTAACTTTTGAGATGCTAAAAGTCGGGCTCTTTCTAAACTAAACATTGTGATTGGGTACACCAAGCGGTAGGGCCGAGGAACGGTCCCGCCGCTTTTTGGTTTGGGGCAAAATATTTTATTCGCTGAAAGCTACTCCGGGATAATTTTTTTGCCTGCGGGTTTGAGGGAGAGGTCTCCCTCAAGGTGCCTGAGATACGTCACCCGTGGTAGTTCCACTTCCTCCTCATAAGGAAACCATTGGCCGCGTGGCACCTGCGGCGGTTCTCCGGCAACAGGCCATTCCGCGGTCAACACCTCCAAGTCCCAGCGAAGGTGGGTAAAAATCTGAGTCACTGTTTTGAATGGGATAAATTGTAACGTTTGGCCCAGGTGCTCTTCTGCCCAGCGCCGGGCAAACACCATAGCGTCAACACCAGTTTCGACTTGTAGATTTGGATATTCCCAAAATCCGGCGAGCAGACCGGAGGAGGGCCGTTGTACCAGTAATCTTCTTCCCTTCCAATTGATGCGCAGCACGATCCGGCGCTGGGCAGGGATTGTCCGGGCAGCCTGTTTCACCGGGTACTGTTCCGGATTACCTTGCATCCCGCGGCATTCATCTCGTACCGGACACTCCCGGCAATATGGGTTACGGGGTAGGCATATCAGGGCGCCCAGCTCCATCAGGGCCTGGGTGAATTCACGGGCGGCGCCGTCCGGAAAGCGCTCAGCCACCCAAGTCCGGATGACTTGATGAGAATGGGCGGTGGTAGCCGGTTCGTTCCAGGCCAATACCCGAGTGACTACCCGGATCACATTACCGTCCACCGCCGGCACCGGCAGATTGAAAGCGATGCTGGCCAGTGCTCCGGCCATATAGGGTCCCACACCCGGTAAAGCAGCCAAGGCCTCGGGGTCGGCGGGAAGCCTTCCACCGTATCTGGTTAAGACCTCTTCCGCTCCCTGGTGTAACAAGCGTACCCGGCGATAATAGCCCAAGCCCTC
>DASVMB010000337.1:0-2265 GCA_036384575.1 Bacillota bacterium | reverse complement strand
CCGGCTCTCCACCGTTCGAGAGGCGGATCAAATTTTGGTACTGCACGATCGAGGGATCGCCGAGGCCGGACGGCATGAGGAGCTTTTGGCACGGAATGGTTTGTACGCCCGGTTATGCAAGATCCAGTTTCAAGAGGGTCTGGGATGAGCCCCTTGCTCGGTCGTTCCTTGTCCTAAGAATGCACTGCTGTTGGGGAGCGTTGATAAGAATTAAGAATCAGTGAATGGAGTGATCCTATGCAGCAAGCGGTGGAGTTGGCGGTGGAGGGTAAAATCCTCCGGGGAATGTATCACCTGCCGGAACCGGCAACGGTCCGCGGGCCGTTGGTAATCTTATTTCACGGCTTTACCGGCAACAAGTTGGAGCCACACCGGATCTTCTTGAAGTTAAGCCGCAGGCTTGCCGATCAAGGCGTCGCCGCGCTTCGCTTCGACTTCAGCGGCTCCGGTGAGAGTGACGGGGATTTTGAGGAGATGACCTTCTTCAGTGAGATCAAGGAGGCGGGTGCGATCCTCGATTATGCCAGGAGTCTGTCGCAGGTCGATCCGTCCCGGATCGGCCTGGTCGGATTGAGCATGGGAGGGGCAGTGGCAGCCACCCTCGCGGGAGAACGGGCTACGGATATCAAGGCGCTATCCTTATGGTCCGCCGCGACCGATTCCTACATGAGGCAATTGATGATTCCGCGTCTTCCCACCCTGCTTCAGGATGAACGGGGTTGTCATGACTGGGATGGCAATCTGGTTCATCCCGATTTTCTGGATGAGATGGGGCGATGGAACCCGGTGACTACGGTATCCAAGTTTCAAGGCCCGGTTTTGATCCTTCATGGATCCCGCGATGAAACGATCCCTCAGGAAGCGGCGTTAAAGTATTACCGGGCGTTACCCGGAAGGGCCCGGTTAAAGATGATCGATGATGCCGATCACACATATAACCGTCATGACTGGGAGCGCACGGTGCTCGATCAAACCGGCGCGTTCTTTAAGGAGACTCTGTGACATGGATCTCAACAGCTTACGTCTTGAAATCAGCAGTTTTTTGGGGTTTCAAACTCCCGGCGGCTCCGTATCTTATGAGGTGGTCAAAACCGTAAACCAACCGGAATACACCCGGAGCCAGATCAAGTATCAGAGCCTGGAGGGGGATGAGATCTCGGCCTTTTTATTGATTCCCAAAGGCCAAGGCCCATTTCCCGGTGTGATCGTCCACCATCAACATAATCAAGAGTGGCACCTGGGAAAGAGCGAAGTCTGCGGTATCATCGGGGAATCGCTGCAATCCTTCGGCCATGGTTTGGCCAATAAGGGCATGGTGGTCCTGGCCCCGGATACCATCGGGTTCGAGGATCGGCGCCGCAGTTGTTCGGGGGTGAAACCGGAACCATCGGATTGGTTGCAGTACTATAACGAGATGTCCTACAGAATGGTGGTTGGCGATACCCTGATCCGTAAGATTTTGCTCGATGCGGCCTTGGGAGTTTCACTCCTGACGGCGCTTCCGGAGGTGGATGCGAACCGTATCGGGGCACTGGGCCATTCCATGGGCGGAAACACAGTTCTGTTTCAAACCGCCCTTGATGAACGGATCCGCTTTGCCTGTGCCAGCGGGGCCGCTTGTAGTTATAAGAATAAGCTAATCGGCGGCACCGGTATCGAAATGGCGGAAGTGATCCCGGGTTTCGCCAAACGTTTCGACATCGATGACCTGGTAAAATGCATCGCCCCGCGGAGAATATTATTGGTATCGGCTACGGAAGACAGATATTCACGGGACGCCGTCTTCATCACTGAAACAGCCAGTCAGGCCTTTGAAGCCCTGGAAGTCCCATCCCATATACGGCATGAGCGTTTTCAAGGCGGACATTCAATGACCCGGGAAAGGTTTAAGTTCATCCTCGATTGGATGGTTGCCGCCGGGGGCTTGGGTTCCGAAGAAGAGGAGAATTTTCCCGAAAAACCTGCTGCAACCGAATCGGGGCCGGCATCAACGCCGGCAGAATTGCCCAAACCGGCCGAAGATTCCTCTCAAGTGTCGAAACCCGCTACCCCTCTACCATCTGATATTCCAAGCAATCGAACCGGTGGCGACGTTCATCACGAATAATCAATGAGCGAATTACCATCAAACCGGAGGGATTGAGACATGCGAATCGGGGTGGATTACTACCCGGAGCATTGGGAAGAGAGCCGTTGGCCGGTAGACGCCAAGTTGATGCGGGAGGCCGGAATCAATCTGGTGCGGCTGGCCGAATTTTCTTGGTG
>DASVMB010000336.1:0-5801 GCA_036384575.1 Bacillota bacterium | reverse complement strand
AGGTATGCGACGGTAATCTCCTTTTTCCCCTCATTCGTAAGCTCAGTAGTGAATTGTTGTACTGAATTATGAATCATTACCGGCACCGTTTTCAAGGAGCCGTGATAGCGCGAGGCCGGCGGCAGGTATCGGTTGCCGTCCTGCCCCGGTAACAACCGGTAATCAGACTGAGACAATTGCGGACTATAATAAACGAAGTTATCCATTGGGATTTTATTGAACAATTTAGCCCACATTTGCACTTGCCACTGATCGGGGATGAAACTCCAATCGGGTGAGACGAGAAGCTGTTTAAACTTGTCCGCCCCAATCAGTGTCAAGAGGCCTAACACCGTGTGGTACATCGGGCTGCCGATCGGGTTGGGATCGGTATTGTTTGCCACCAGAATCAGTTTGCCGTTGGATTTTAGTGCGGGAATCGCCGCCACCCCGGCCTTGGCTGTCTGATAATGATTGACGCCCACAAAACCGGCATGAGTTACTACAATATCATATTCGTGGCTAATTTGGATACAGCTATCCTTTTGTAGACGTTCCACCGCCGATTGGTGCGCCTTCTCTAAATCCCCGGCGAAGACCCCTGTGATTCGGAAATCACGATCCAGCGTGACGTTGATGATAAAGTCGACCCCTGCTTTCCTCGCTATCTCGAGAGCTTCCTCATGACAGGGGTTGTTCTCCAATTGCAGATCCCGGGCATTTTTAGAAGCCAGCATGGGTGCGCCGTGAAACACATAGGTTCCCTCTTCACCAATCAACCCGGGGCAAACCGATTTTCTGCCTCCGGAAGCGCCGGCCATGAAATGGCTTTCCACCAAACCGGTTAAAATTTTGAGATCCGCCGCCATATAATCACTATCGATATGAATCTGGCTTCCCCGGCTGGTTTTGCCTAAATTGACCAGATGCGTATGGTCACGGCAGTTATGATTTTTAACTTGAATCCCCTTCTCAAATACCCTTGGATCAAGCATACTCCGCAATTCCGGTTCAGCCAAGGCCCGATGGGTACCGTTGGCTACCAAAACGAGGATTCGCTCTTTCGTAAAACCATGCTCCAATAGTCGCCGGATCACCGGCCAAAGGATCCCTGATTCGCCTTTATACGGTACCGGCCGGGTATTATCGGAAACAACCACCACTGCCCGGGCAGCCGGATTGGTTTGTAATTTACTCCCGATAATCTGGTCCAAGCCGGGAGTACCGATGGGATGATTTAACGCCGCTTGAATTGCATCCGCCATGTTTTCAAGCGGGACGGCCTCATTCAGGGCGAGTATATCGGTTTGATCGGGAAGGTCAATCACGAGAGACTCGGTTCCCAAGTTCATTATTCCCGTCTTCATATCGCTCCTCCATTAAAAACGATAGTCGTGTCCAATCAGAATAACGGCAGGACCCCCTCATGTACCAAGGAGGTCCTGCATTCACACTTTTCAAAGAACTTTTTCCGATTAACTCAGGCCATATTCTTGATCAGACTGAAGTCACCGCTTTGAGCCGCTTTCAAGATCGGCAACATATATTGATCCACCTGGGAGGCGGTGAGCGGTACCGGCATGTTTCTAAGCTTCATTTCCAACTGGGGGTCCTTGGCCGCGGCCATGGCCCGGTTGATATGCTCCTCACCGAATCCCGGTAAATCCGAAAGCTTGGTGGGCGAACCGATGCTTTGATTAAAGGCCACCATTCCCCGGGCAACGGCGATGCCGAGTTCCCGGCCCTTTAATCCATTGAGATCGGAAGTGATAAATCCGGCTTGCTTAAAGATATCGCCCACTACCCGCAATTGTCGTTCGACACTCGGGGCGAAAAATACTGTGTAATACGGGTTCATGATTCCGCAAGCCCGGCCGTGGCTGGTAAGATCCACCAGGGAGAAGCTGGTCAAATGGGCGCCGTTGGTCCCGCCGATCATGATCGAGTATCCACCCAAATCCGCGGCCAGGCCCAGTGCTTTCCTGGCCTCAAGGTCATGCGGGTTCTTGATTACTTTTCCGGCATTTTGAACTACCAGCGTAATACCGCACTCGGCCACTTCCCTAAGGAGCTCAAATTTAACGGCGTCGGCCCCAAAAAAGACTTCGACACAATGGGCAACCGCATCCAGTGCGCCATCGATGGTCACCCCTACCGGCATACTCTCGGTGACTGCATAATCAAATACTGCTTTAGCCGGAACAATGGCCTCATCGACAATGAGTTTTTTTTGGCCCGCCACCGGATCGGTAATATTGGAATACTTGGTCAGATGGGCTCCGGAACTAGCCGCAGTCTGTACAGCGATTAAGGGCTTCAGCTTTTTCCCGGTCTTTTTCAAGGTCTCGGTCACCAAACCGGTTCCGAAATAGCTATCGATCTCCGGGCTATACTCTCCAAGCGTTGCAAGGAGGTCTGCGGCTTTTCCCGCATCGATGGTGCTTCCACCGCCGATTGGAATGATGCAATCCGGTTGATAATGAAGAATGTAGCTCTCAATCCTGTAAACATCCTCCCGCGGAGCATTCGGCCCGGCGTCGGGCACGACCCGGCCGCCCGCCGGTTGTACTCCATGGGCGTTTAAGGAGGCTTCCACCTTGTCAATGACCGGTCTTAAATATTTCTCATTTCCAATAACCAGCGCCGTCTTCCCGTATCTGGAGGCAAACTCGCCCACCTGGTCGATGACTCCCAAGCCGAAGGCATAATTTTCCCCCTTAAATTCCTTCAGGAGTTTTGAAGCTTTTTCCTGCAGTTCCATAATCAATCGGCTCCTTTTTAGAAATATCCTTCATTTCCATGGATCTATAGAGCGGCATAACATTTTTTGCGCGTAAGTTACCCAAGCTTTAACATATCCTCTGAGAATCCCAGCTCTTTGGATAATTTCAAGCCAACTTCCTTAACTACGGGAGTTAATTCCTTGACACGCTCTAAAGAGAACCGGGAAACCGGCGCGGAAACACTTATCGAAGCGATGATCCTTCCCAGATGATTGCGAACCGGTGCGGCAATACATCTGGCTCCCAATTCGCATTCTTCATTGTCCATGGCAAATTCCTGTTTACGGACTAAAGCCAGTTCATCCAGAAATTTCGAGAGACTGGTAATCGAATGAGAGGTCATCTTTGGCATCCCTTTACGTTGTAAGATATCGATAATATCGGGTTGAGCCATCTCCGACAGCAGTATCTTTCCCGCGCCGGTGACATGAACCGGGGCGCGCCTGCCGATCAAAGAAAAGACCCGTACTGAAGCATGGCTTTCCACTTTCTCTATGTAAACCACTTCATCCCCGTCGAGCACTACCAGATTGGCGGTCTCACCCGTTCTCTGCATCAATTCCTCCAAAAACGCCTTGGAAACCCTGCGTAAATCCAATTTTTCCAAAATCGTATTGGAAAGCGAGAGAATTTTCAACCCCAGCTGGTAGTAGCCGTTTTCCTGGTTTTGCTCAACATAGCCCAGTTTGATTAGGCTGGCCAGTATGCGATGGATTGTACTATGGGGGATGGATAAACTTTTGCCTAAGGTTGCTAAGGAAGCCTCCCCTTGATTGGCGGCGATCGCTTCCATAATTGCAAAACACCGTTCCAATACTTGAACCGAATTACCGGATTTTGCGCCGTTATTCCTTTTAACCGGCTCCATTTTTCATCCTCCCAAAATCAAATTCCAACAAATCAAATAAATTGAAACGCTTATAAATATAATCTTACGGTTTTGATAAAAATTCAGGGCAGTTATTTTTCAAAATTCTCGAGATTAATTATATATTACCATTTATAATATATACGTCAACAAACAATGGCAAAAATCCAAAGCATTTAACGTCTACCTTTTACAGGTGCATCTTTGGAGCAAAGCGGGACTCCATTCGGTTATACCCTTCTCATCTCAACCGAAGAATATTTTCAATTTCATGTTTTTATAATATGACGCCCTGTAACCGCAAAGCTTGCTGCACTTGTTGAGTATTCAATTTTTTGGGTGTATCTTTATTAGATACCGCCAGGGCGGCAGCGACCCCCGCTGCTTGGCCGGTTGCTATGCAAGGTCCCATCCCCCTAATACCGGAGGCAGCTTCAAAAGTTGCAGATATGCATCTGCCTGCCATGAGTAAATTGTCAAAATCTTTGGAAATGATGGCTCTATAAGGAATCTCATAGTTGAAACAACCGGTGGTGTTTATTTTAACGTCTCCATAGTTCTTGTGAATGTCGGGCGGATAAGCGCCGCGACATACAACATCCTCAAAGTGTCGGTTTTTTTCCAAATCCTGAAGAGTCATTATATACTCTCCCACTACTCTCCGGCTGTCGCGAATCCCAAATTCATAAACATTCGAAAGATAAGCATCTTTAAAACCCGGCACTTTGCTTTTTAAAAAGGCGCAAATGTCATTGGCTTGTTTTCTAAGTTCAACCAAGGCAGCGGCCACGGCAAACGGGTCCAACGGATCGATTTCGATATGAGTTGCATTGATAAAAATATCACCCTTGTTTCCATGATAATAAATACCGCAGGTATTAGGAAGATGAACGCCTGAAGCGTCTTTCCAAGGAAGCCAATATCCATCGCCTCCGCCGCGGCAGGCTGCTTCTTCAATTGTCCATTCTGCTCTGTCGTTTGTATTGATAGTGTTGTTCATATAGGCAACAAATTCATCGGTATTTACATTACTTATCCGAATGACACAAGATTGTGATTGATGCTCACCGTGTTCGTCACCTATCATCGTTTCTGCTCCGGCGGATGCGGCAACATCGGCATTACCTGTGGCATCGATAATTACATCGCCAAATAAACTGATCTTTTGACCTGCATAAATTACATTGATTCCTTTTACGTAGTTATTTTCGGTTGTCGAATCCATAAAAGCGGTCCGTAGCAAAAGTTGGCATCCCGACTCTTGAACCATATCAAAAGCAATCTGCTTCATCCATTCCGGATCAATCGATATCACGCTTGGAATCCATCGATCTTGGTTGTCAATTTTGACAATGCCGCATCCGCCTTTAGTATCAGAGATCCTCCGGATAAGTTCGGGAATTGCTCCGGAAATAACTTGGGTACCCTTTATATCGAATACTCCCCCAATTCCCATTCCCGCTGTCAATAATCCGCCCAAATAATCTTTTTGCTCAATAAGAAGGGTTTTTGCTCCCGCATTTGCAGAGCTGATTGCAGCAAATAATCCGGCAGTTCCTCCCCCGACTACAATCACATCATACTTCGATGTTTCTTTCATTCAATTCACCCTCTCAATAACTCAGTCGCCCTGTCTATCAAAACATAATAATAAAAGCCGGGACTATAATTCAAAAAATGTCCAAATATGGCTTAAATGCAGGCACTTTCAGTCACTATAGTCCCGGTCTGTGTTTTAAGGTAATTGCTTGAAACTACTTATTATTTAAGACGTCCGCTCTGTTTTAGTATTTTAACTGCTTCTTCATTGACATCATTTAAAGCACTTTCAGCGGTCTTTTTATTGGCAAGTACAAAGGTAAGTGCCTGGCCTAACTTATCTTCAATGGCCGGCAGTTCGGCTAGATTCGGAGTCATTCTGGCCATTTTGAATGTTTTCAGAAAAATAGCCGAATCTTTTCGAATATCAGCCGTTTGAGGAGCAGACCAAACCTTTACGCTGCTTGGATTGGCTCCATCCTTAATCGCGATTTGGCTGGCTTCTTCCCCCACAAAATAACTTATCCATTGTACTGCCTCTTTTTTATTTTTACTGTTTTTATTGAGGGTCAGATACCATGCTTTGGCGAATGGTTGAGATACTAGTTTCCCGGAAGCGGTCTTATAGCTTG
>DASVMB010000335.1:0-6108 GCA_036384575.1 Bacillota bacterium | reverse complement strand
ACACCAGGATCAATATCTCCGATAACGGTCAAGGAATACCTGAGTCGAAACTCCCTTTTGTCTTTGAGAGGCTTTATAAATGCGATGACGCCCGTACCGGCCAGGGAAGCGGCCTGGGGCTGGCTATCACCAAGGAGCTGGTCGAAGCCCATCACGGAACCATCGTCGCGACAAGTATTCCACATAAAAAAACAACTTTCACCATTACCCTACCGATAAAGAGCTCTGTATGAAACAGGGCTTTTTTTGTGAGTTCAAGTAAGGAAAAAGTAAGATCTGAGTAAGGGGCAGGTAAGTAATGGGTTCTAAAATAAAGATAGACTTTTTGCCAAGGAGGAGAAACAGTTGAGCCCCTATGCAGTTGAAACCTATGCCCTAACCAAACAGTTCGGCGAGGAATTGGGCGTAGATAATCTCAGTATTCATGTGGAACAAGGAAAGATCTACGGCTTACTGGGTAGAAACGGAGCCGGCAAGACAACGACCATGAGAATGATCATGGGCCTGGTTCGTCCCACGGCAGGAGAAATCAAGATTTTTGGCAGAGATTATCATCAAGATGTAGAGCAGACCTATAGCCGGATCGGCTCCATCATCGAAACTCCCGGGTTTTATGAAAACCTCACCGGCAGTGAAAATCTTAAAATCCTGGCGCGGCTCCGGGGCATACATCGCGAGGATGAGATCCACAAGGCCTTAGTTACGGTAGGTCTTGATAAAGAACCCCGTAAAGTGTTCGGCGACTATTCTCTGGGAATGAAACAACGGTTAGGGATCGCCGCAGCCATTATGCATCAGCCGGAGTTGCTTATTTTGGACGAGCCTACAAACGGGTTGGATCCCATTGGTATCAGTGAGGTACGTCATTTTCTGATGAATCTCTGCCGCGAGCGGCAGACCACCATCATGATCTCCAGCCATATTTTAAGCGAAATTGAACAGATGGCCGAGACAATCGGAGTCATGCATCAAGGGAGATTGATTGAAGAGATCCAAATGGAGGACCTGAGAAAAAGGAAGCGCCAATATGTTGAGTTTGAGGTCTCAGATGAAAACCGGGCCACTTTGCTCTTGGAGGATAAACTGAAGTTAATGGATTATAGCGTCCATGAAGGTCATACGCTCCGGATCTACTCCCATTTCAACAGACGGGCGGAGATTAATCAATTATTTGTGGAAAATGGGATTGGAGTCTCCAAAATCACTATCAGTGAAGAGAAGTTGGAAGATTATTTTGCAGGCCTGATCGGGGGTGGAAAAATTGGTTGATCTACTCTACTGTGAGATATTGAAACTAAAACGTTCCAAGATGTTTCTTTTCAGTATTATGGGGGCTGCGGCAGCCCCGGTCATGTGTTTTATCGGGTGTATCAAGTCCAAGCTTCAATATTATCCGGATGGGATCATCACGTTTGGTAAAATGTTTTCCGAAACCAACCTATATACGCTGGTCTTGGTGGGGGTAACTCTTTATGGAGTTATCACAGCCTATCTCTTCAGCCGGGAATATACCGAAAATACTTTAAAATCCATTTTGACAATTCCAGTGGCCAAGACCAAATTTTTTGTTGGCAAACATATCGTATTATTCTTATGGATCATGGCATTGACCTTGATCTCATGGTTACTCACTTTTATCCTCGGGGTTATCGTACAACTTGAGGGACTTGACCTAAGAATCCTCTTTGATTCATTGGGGCATTATCTGAGCGGCGGATTTTTGGTATATTTACTGACAACTCCATTTGTCCTGATCACTTTATGGTTTAAAAACCTGGTCCCTACGATTATCTTCTCAGTCATCATTACCATGGGAAATGCAGCCGTACTCAACGATGTGGACTTCGTCTCTTTATACCCTTGGTCCGCGACCTATGTCATTGCCAGTGGTGAAGTAGTAACCAAATATCCTTTGGTCGATTCTTATATCGTAGTATTCGCTCTGTCCATCATTGGATTTGCTGCTAGTTTGGCTTATTTTAGAAAGATGGATATTCGTTAATTGGAGGAGAAGCTCATGGAAATTATTGAAATCATCAAGGTAATCTTCTTAGGTTTTATCGAGGGCATTACCGAATGGCTGCCGATCAGCAGTACCGGTCATATGATCTTGGCGGACGAGTTTATCAAATTACAAGTAACCCCGGCTTTTAAAGAAATGTTTTTAGTCTTAATTCAACTTGGGGCCATTATGGCGGTCGTCATTTTATACTTCCATAAGCTCAATCCGTTATCACCGCAAAAATCGGTGATTGAGAAGCAAGCGACCATTTCGTTATGGCTGAAAGTGATAGTGGCCTGTGTTCCCTTAGGGGTCATCGGGTTTCTGTTTAATGACCTCATTGATAAGCTGTTTTATAATTACTTGACTGTGGCGATTACGCTTATTTTTTATGGAATTTTGTTTATCATAATCGAAAACAGGAATCGGAAGCGAGAGTCAAAGATAAATGAGTTTTCTCAGCTTAACTATAAAACAGCCTTTCTGATCGGGCTCTTTCAAGTGTTGTCGGTGGTGCCCGGTACATCCCGATCCGGGGCGACCATTATCGGGGCGATACTGATCGGCACATCCCGGGAAGTGGCGGCGGAGTTTTCATTCTTCCTGGCTATTCCCGCCATGTTCGGGGCCAGTCTTTACAAGATCATTAAATTTGGTCTTGGGTTTACAGGGATGGAGATCGCTATACTGGTGACCGGAATGGTTATTGCTTTTGTGGTTTCGGTGTTGGCAATCAAGTTTTTAATGGGTTACATTAAGAATCATGACTTCAAGGCCTTTGGCTATTACCGAATTGTTTTGGGCGCTATCGTTTTGTTATATTTTTTGTTCATCGCCTGAGACGTGACTTATTCCAGCTTTGAGGCGTAAGACCCGCATAGAAAAATACCTATTTGTAAATATACCGTCAATATTGGTTGAACAAACAATGCCGGATGAACCCAAAAACCCCTCCCGAAAAATTCCCGGAAGGGGTTTTTAATCTTTTTATTATCTAGGAGCTACTTATATAGAATTTAATCTTCATTATCCTGCTTTATCTGACGAATCCCAAGGATGATTCCGGCAATCACGATCAACCCGCCCAATACTTGGACAATACTTATCGACTCATGGAGCAGCAAAACGGAAAAGCAAACGCCGAATACCGGCACCAGGTTCATCAGGGTTACCGCCGAACTTGATGCCATCTTCCGTAAGCCATAGGCATATAATAGGAAGGCGGCAACCGAGCAAAACAATCCCAAGTACAATAGGGCAAAAAGGGAATCCGGCCCGGGCATGCGCCACTGTTTGCGTTCAGCCAGCGCCAGCGGTATAAATGCGACAGCGCCGGCCAGCGTCTGATAAAAGGTAATCAGGATCGTCGGGTATTTATTGGCTATCTTCCGGGTAATAAAGTTGTAAAAAGACCAAACGATTCCGGTTGCCGCTAAAATGACATCGCCCAATAAACGGTACGGCCCCCCGATATTTGTGCTTTCACGGATGATTAAGTACAAACCGAACATTGCCAGTCCCACCCCTAAAAAACGAACCCGGGAAATTGAAACACGGTAAAATACCATTTCCAGAACCATGGTTATGGCCGGATATGCCGCTACAATCAGGGAAGCATCCGCTGCCGTGGCAAGTTTTACTCCGTAGTTTTCCATCGAAAAATACATCGTGATACCAAGGATACCGCTCATCAGGAGACTGCCAAGGTCATTGCGTGTCGGCCGGATGAACCCGCGTTGCATCCATAAAAGGATTGCGAGTAACCATGCTGCCAAAATAAAACGTAAGGCGCCCAGAGTTAAAGGCGGAAATGCCTTGAATGCTATTTTCGTGGCAACGAAAGAGATACTCCAAAGGAGAACCGCTCCAACAACTGCTAAAAAGTAAGACTCTTTCTGCAAAAGAATCTTAATCTTATATCTTTGTATGCTTGGCTTTACCATCATCCGGGTTCTCCTCATCGATTTCATTTTTATTCTTGGAAGAAGAGTTCTTTCAGTGATATTCATTTCGGATCTCCCGGACATATTGCCCCGGCGTGATCCCCACCAAACGTTTGAAACGGTTTGTAAAATGACTCTGATCGCTGAAACCGGATTCATGGGCAACCTGATTCAAAGATATCCCCTTTTCCAGAAGCTTCTTTGCCATACTGATCCGCACACTTTCCAGATAAGCGTGGGGAGACATTCCGACCTCTTCATGAAAGACGCGTAAAAAGTAATAGCGGCTGAAGTTAACATATCCGGCAACCTGGGATAGGGAAATCCCCTCGGTTGCATGAGCGTGAATATAATTACAGGCTTGTGTCACGCGGTGCCGTTCTTTTCCGGAAACTTGAGGCACCGGATTTATTTCGGCATAGCGGATGATGGCTTTGGTTAAAACCGTCAAAAACAAGGACTCCCGTTCCAGGGGAGAGGCCTCATGGACCAGCGACAGGTGTAGCGCACGAATATCACCGGTCAGCTCGGGATCATCGATTCTTACCTTGGGAAAAAGAGGAAAATCATGGTTTCGGCCGAACAGTTCCGTCATCGCTTCCTGCATGTGTGATATGGTTGGGTAAATTGCGCGATATTCAAACCCATATTCATCCGCGGGTTCTCCGGTGTGAGCATCTCCCGGATTCAATATAATCAAACCGCCCGGTGGCGTGACATACTTCGTTTTCCGGTATGAAAAAGACTGCAATCCCTTCTCAATGAAACAGAATACATAATAATCATGCATATGAACGGGAAACCCGTGCCTGATACAGACGGCATGGAACGACTCCAAGTTTAGCCAGGGGTCATGCCATAATTTACTCCATTCCTTTGGTTCCATTTGCTGCTCCCTTGTATATAACGATATTTAAAAAGTCATGCAAGTCTGGCGATATTCAATAGTTAGATACATTTTAGTTTTATTATAACTTCGAGTCAATGAAACGTCTTGAAAAAAATTGCCCATTTGTGAATGTACCCGGAATTGGTTGAACAACAAACCGGATGAACCTAAAAACCCCTCCCGAAATTTCCGGAAGGGGTTATAATCTTATTTCTCTATCTGCATCTCACGCCTCATGCCTCGTGCCTTAATACTCCTGTTGCCTATTGCCGCGCGCCCCACGGGGCGCGAGTTCCCTGTTGCTTCGCGTTTCATGAAACGCGTTACTCACGCCTTATTGCTTCTTCTCCAGGTTTTGAATGGTAAAGATCGAATCCGGAATGGCTTCGTCCAGCTTGATATCGGTGAAGATCATTTCGGAGTAGGTGTTTTTTTTCAGTTTATCCTCCATCTTGACTTTGGCGGCAAAGAACCGGTCGCCGACCTTCAGGACGCTCTCGGTGGTCATCACCTTGAGCAATTTGCCGCTTTTGGCGTACATCTCCTGCCGCAGGGCGACGTAACGTTCCTGGTCGATCCAGAGTTTCCTGGTGAAATAGTTGGCATCCGCCTGTTTGGCCTTTAGTTCCAGGAGATAGACATTTCTGCCGTCCAGTTCCGCGGCGCCGGTGACGGTCGCATCGTACAGGTCGAGCAGTTGGAGCCGCTCGGTGCTGTCGGAGTAGGAGAAGTCGCTCCCCATGAAGCTTTGCCGCAGCATATGGCCGGAGATCTTCATGGTCTTTTCGGCGGAAGGCAGGTACATCCAAAGATTATCATTCAAGCGGAGCACTGCGGTTCCTTTGTCCCGCGCCGGGCTCAAGAAAAGGGCGTAAGACTTTTCCTGGCCTTCCCCGTATAGCTTCATGGTTTTGGTATCGACCCGGTCGGCTTGGTGAATCACCATTTGCACATCGTAAATCACGCTGGAAGGTGCTTGGTTGTAATCAAGCTTCCGGAGGATATCCGTAGCCGATTCGGCCCCGAAAATAGGGACTCCCGATAAGATGCCGCAGACGAATATCAATCCGAGAATGATAGTGGTGAACTTTTTCATACCCGTGATACTCCTTTCGTTTATTAATTTTTATTCTTTCCGTAACGCTTCGGTGGGTTTGAGCCGGACCCCGCTCAAAGCGGGGAAGATGGAAGCCAGGACGGCGGCAGCCAACCCCAGAATCGTTCCTTTCAAGAAGATTCCCCCATCGAAAACTCCGTAAATCATGCTGTTGATT
>DASVMB010000334.1:0-3539 GCA_036384575.1 Bacillota bacterium | reverse complement strand
GAAGCAAGACATCCGGTAGCTGAAATAGTCAATGGGTTTGACGATAAACTTATTCAAGCCGCCGTTTTTGATATCATCGTTGATCTCATATTCGAAACCGGTCCGGATCAGTCTTGAGGTGATGCTGGCCATGAAGGTATAGGCTATCATCTGGGCGTAGGTAAAACCGCTGATGGCCTGGTCCGCATCACCCCGGTAGATGGCGGTCCACAAAAAGTATTGGATAAAGATGGGGAACGCCGCACTGACCATGCTGAGCAGGAAATTGGCCCGGTACTCCATGGCGTTTTGGATTCCCAGTAAAAAAGAGCGGAGATATTTTTTCATCATTGCTGCCTTTCCAGCGGTTTCGTTGGGTTCAACCGTTAAGGGACGGATAGGCTTCTTAGCCTTTCACCGTGCCGCCGTTATAAAGCGCAGCAATCCCTTCCTCCAGCGGGACATCTTCGATATTAAAATCAACCACCGGCAGGTTCTCAAGGATCCGGAGGGAGAGCGCTTTCACATCCGTTCGCTCCACCGTCAGGGTGGCACTGACCCCGTCGAACTCCTTCACTGTGCCGAACCCGGTTAGTTTTTCCCGATCAATCTTTTCCGCAAATTGCAGCCGGATGATCTTTTGGGCGCTAAATAACTGATTGATACCGGCGAGCTCGCCGTCATACACGATCCGGCCTTGATTGATGACTACGGTCCGTTTGCAGAGTTCCTCGATATCCACCAGGTAATGGCTGGTCAGCATGATGGTGGTCTTGGTCTGTTGATTATAATACTTTAAAAACTCGCGGATCTTTTGTTGGGAGATGAGATCCAGCCCGATGGTGGGTTCATCCAATAAGATGACCCGGGGCTTGTGGATCAGCGCCGCAATCAACTCCATTTTCATCCGCTCTCCGAGCGAGAGCCGGCGAACCTGGATCTTGAGCAGACTTTTCACTTCCAATAGTTCGGAGAGTTCCTCCAAAAAAGAGAAGTACTCGGCGTCAGGTATCTCGTAGATGCACTTATTCAGATACAGGGATTCATTAGCGGGTAAGTCCCACCACAACTGGTTTTTTTGTCCCATAACGATGGAAAATTGCATCTTGAAGCCCTTTTGGCGTTCCCAGGGAACGTACCCCAAAACCTCCGCCTCTCCGCCGCTGGGAAAGAGGATCCCCGAGAGCATCTTGAGGGTGGTCGTCTTTCCGGCTCCGTTGGGGCCCAGGAAACCGACGATCTCTCCGGCCTCAATCTCAAAAGAGATGTCGGATACGGCGGCTTTGGTAAGCTTGCGGCGGTGAAAGAGATTGGACAGGGAGTTTGCAAACCCTAATTCTTTCTCGTAATAGGTAAAGTCCTTGGAGAGATGGCTGACGCGGATTGCCGGCATGGGGTACCAACCTTAAGTTTTATAGTGAGAACAGAGTTTTAAACGACACTTTTAGATAATATTGATTCGACAGAAAATTGTAAAATCCTTGCGGCTCACTCCTATTGGCTGTTGTGCCCCAGGGGGTGCACACTCTCGGGTCCCGGTGATACTCAGTCTCCCGCAAGGGAAAAAGCGAAGCAGGCAATTCAGACCCGTCACAAGCGGGAACGGTTTTTTTGAATGCAAAATAAAAATAAAAGAATCAGGCAATTGATTTTTTGATGGATAGCAAGTATAATTAATTATGTGATTTTTGTGTCAATAAAAGATATATCAATATACCATTATATCAATATATCTTTTGGAAAAACCAGGGGGGATGATGATGGGTAAGGAACCGTCAAATAAGGGAAACCGTTTGTTCAAAGGGATCTCAATTCAACGGCAGGAGACCAGGGCGGCTTTTTTATTTCTTCTGCCCAATCTGCTGGGATTTGGTATTTTTGTGGTTTTTGCAGTGGGGATGTCTTTCTGGTTAAGCTTTCAAGACTGGAACCTGCTTAGCAAACCGATATTCGTTGGATTGGCAAACTATAAAAAGTTATTTGTGGCAGACCCCGATTTTATGAGGGCGTTATACAATACGGTCTATTTCGTGATCGGCATTGTTCCTGCCGGAGTTGTGGTGTCGCTTCTTTTGGCATTATTGGTCAATCAGAAGTTAAAAGGAATTGCTTTTTTCCGCACTGCGTTCTATATGCCTGTTGTCACTCCGACAATTGCCATCGGTCTGGTTTGGGCCTGGTTATATAATGCCGATTACGGACTGATCAATAATTTTCTTTCCATGATTGGGATAACTAATCTGCCACGATGGCTTGCGAGTACGATATGGGCCAAACCCGCAATTATTTTGATGAACATTTGGCATCAAGCCGGATACTATATGGTCATTTATCTTACCGCGCTTCAAAATATTCCGGACCAGGTTTACGAAGCGGCTGATATTGACGGGACTAACAGTTGGCAGCGCTTTATCCATATCACTCTCCCCTTGCTTTCGCCGACAACCTTTTTGGTTTTTGTGATGAAGGCGATGGGCTCTTTTAAGCTCTTTGAGGAATCCTATATCATGACTCAAGGCGGACCCGGAGGCTCAACCGAAACCATTGTTTATGCCATTTACAAACATGGTTTCGAATGGTTCCGGATGGGATACGCCGCCGCTATTGCCTGGGTACTCTTTATTATCATTTTCGCCTGCACCTTGATTCAGTTTAAACTCCAAAAGAATTGGGTGCATTATGAATAAAAGGAGATGGATGCAAAATGGAATTAGAATTATATCAGATAAAGGCCAGAAAAAAACCTGTTTACGGTAAACAGATTCTTACATACCTAATTTTGACCTTGATCGCGATAATAACGTTGGTGCCCTTGGCATGGGCGCTCTCGTCTTCATTAAAAACGCACAGTGAGATTTATGCTTTTCCACCCCAATGGATACCTAAAGTTTTAAATTGGAGCAACTATGTTAGAGCCTGGACCATGGTTCCGTTTGGCCGGTTTTTATTGAACAGCCTGTATATGTCGTCGACTGTGACAATAATGCAGCTTATAGTCTCATCATTGGCGGCATATGCCTTTGCCAGGTTACGGTTTCCAGGCCGAGATACACTCTTTCTTCTTTATTTGGGAGCGATGATGATCCCGGGACAAGTGTTGATTATTCCTAATTTTATCCTGATGCGTTTCTTCGGCTGGATTGACAGTTATAAGGCATTGATTTTGCCTGAAGTTTTTAACATGTTCACGATCTTTTGTACCTTTTTATTAAGGCAGTACTTCCTGACCCTTCCCGGTGAGTTGGAGGATGCCGCCAAGATCGACGGCTGTTCAAGGTTCCAGACATTCATCCGCATCATTATGCCGTTATCCAAGCCTGCTTTGGCTACAGTTGCGATCTTTGCCTTCAAAGATCAATGGAACAATTTTTTGTGGCCGTTGATTGTTATCAACACTCCTGAAAAAATGCCGATTCAAGTTGGATTGACTTTTTTCCGGGGGGAGTTCAATACCGAATGGGAGGTGTTACTGGCAGGAACGATCATTGCTTTGATTCCGGTGATTATCCTGTTTCTCTTCGGACAGAAGTATTTTGTCAAAGGTTTCTCGATTTCCGGAA
>DASVMB010000333.1:0-3382 GCA_036384575.1 Bacillota bacterium | reverse complement strand
TTCAACCATACAGACTGCCAATTGACCGAGTCCCATATTCTGATAATCCGGATCGATAAAGATCCGGGTGAGATGCAGGTGGTCTTCTCCTTTATCGAAAACGACCATCCCGCCAATGATCTTCTCACCATCCAGGATGATTTTATAATAGTTTCCCGATTCAATCATATCGATTTGCCATTCTAAAGAGTCGAAACCCGACGGGCCACTGCCATACTTCTCCAGATCGACGGCAAAGGCGGTGGTTTGAATCCGCAATAATTCACGGGCATCATCAGGTTGGGCGTGTTCCAGACAAATTCTTTTTTCTGTTAATTCCACTCCAATACTCCTTTGACATAGCTATTCCCTGTAGCCAAGCGTCCTCTAAATCAGCTTAAGATATTCCTTCAGTGCATGGTAAATGCCGTTATCATCATTACTGTCCGTGATGTAGGCTGCGACTTCTTTTGCTGCCTGGCAAGCATTACCCATGGCTATGGAATATCGATTACCACTGAGCATTTCAATATCGTTCAAGTCATCACCAAAAACAGCGATTTCATCGTGGTTTAGTCCACAAATCCCTGCAACTCTGTCAATGGCCAGCTTTTTTGAGGTGTTCTTGTCTACGATATCAATCACCCGGTTGTTTTGGACAAAGTAAAGATTGGCCATAGCGCCGATTTTGTTTTGAAGCTGCCGGTAGATTTGTTCGTCCAGATCGTGATCGGAGAATACCACAATTTTAACGGCCTCATACTCCCACGGATACTTGAAATGAAGAATCGAATCCTGCTCAACACCCATTCCGCGATATTCATTTTCGGAAAGCTCGTAGCGATAACTCTGTTTTTCGTCAACCATCTGAATCGCCATATTAACCCCGGGAAAATTAAGAACCGTATCGACAGCTGATTCAAGAGCCCGATTCGGAAGGGGATTATATTCTTTGATACCGTTCACAATGATACAGCCGCCGTTATAGAAAACACCACCTGAAGCGAAAAGCTCCCGCTGCGGATCGGTTAGATGTAACATAATTCTCAATGAGGGCGGCCGGCCGGTGGCGAGGAATACTTGAATTCCTGCTTCCCTACAAATCTTCAAAGCGTTTTGAGTACTGGATGCGATCTTTGCCTCCGAGGTCAGCAACGTTCCATCCATATCGAAAAATAATGCTTTGATAGTCAAAGTATTCGTTCCTTTCAAATCATGTTGATGAATCTGTAATCATCATTCACTTTATTCCATGAACATATCAAGCCATTCTACTGCTTCTCTATTCTGTTCCCTTAAAATGCTGTTACAGTGACCTACGTGATATTGAATATGACGATGGCATTACAAGAACATTTCCCGATCGACTGCGGCAAAGCTCTTGATGACCGGATAGTCCCAGCGGCCATAGTCTTCATTCGTGGAAGCGACGATAATAATCTTACCGGGTTTGGCTCTTTCCGCTGCCGCAATCCCTGCCAAGGAATCCTCAAAAACGATGACTTCCCGAGGGGCTTTTTGGATTTTTGCCATCGCCGTCAAGAAGATTTCCGGATCGGGTTTACTCTTCATCGTGCCGTCATTATATACAACCTTATCGAAATCGAACCATTTCTCCAAATTTAGATGTTCAAAATAAAACCGCAGGTTACCGATGCCCGAGGATGTGGCGATGGTAAATGCGATGTTGCGTAATTTCAGAAAATCGAGCAAAGGTACTACCCCGGGCGCCAAATCCATCTTTAATTTTAAGCAAAGCTCCTGATATATGGTTTCTTTCCTTTGGATAAAAACCCGAACCTCCTCAGGTGTTAATTCTTTGCCGAATAACATCGGAAGGATCTCCTGGTTGGTTTTACCGTGCATTTTTAGATTCTTTTCCGCATCCGACAGTTTTTTGAGCCGGTTTTCAGCGATGAATATATTCCAGGCCTCGTTATGCAGTTCGGTATCCCAAAATAAAGTTCCGTTAAAGTCAAAAATCACGCCGCTAAAACCCATAAAAAAATATCCCTCCGGTTGAGTCACCATTTTTCAAAGTGTACTTTGGTATAGTCAAATCTGTCGGGGGCTTCCCTTTGCTCGTTCTTCCTCCCCACTGCCACCATGCCCACAGGCATTACCGTTCTTGGTAATTCGAGCAGTCGGGATATAGCTTTAGTCAGTTTCGGCACCGGATACAAACCGCACCATACAGCGCCTAAACCGGCCCCATGCGCCGCCAGTAGCATGTTTTGGATGGCCGCAGAACAGTCCTCGATAAGAAAGCCTATCATGCCTTGTTTTTCCTTATCGCCACAAACAATGATACAGCACCCCGCCTGAGGTAACATCTTGGCGTAAGGGTGAAACTGCGGTAAATTTACGAATACTGCGCCGAGTAAAGATCGCTTCAAAGATATCCATAGCTTAAATCCTTTCATGAATGAATCAATTCCATAAATTGATGGGTGTTCGGACAAGTGTCTTTTAATCCGGGAGCATCTGAGAGAAGAAGAGATATCCGGAAATAATCACGATTGCAATGATCCCGACGACCAAAGCGAACCCGGTCCATATTCGCAGCTTGGTTTTACCAATTTCGTTCATTTTTCCACCTCGCTAATCTTTTTGAGATAGACTATTATCGCTCGATTGGTAGATTGGGGATTTTTAACGATGGAAATCTTGATGATCTCCTACTTTGAATATTCTGTACAACCCAGCATTTTCCTGCCATTCCTTTTGATGAACCGATCCGTTCCGAGGGCCCCCTGAAAGCAAAAGGGCTTTTAGTCCTTTTTTATTTTTCCGAATCAAGTGCAGTGGAATCTTGCCAGATCATCTTATCGAATCCGTTATTTCCTCCAAAGAGCTTTATTTTAAATCCGGTATAACTCTCTAACCGATACATCGGGATGATGATATCGTTTTCTGTCAATCGTCTGCGTGCCGTATTGAATGGCTTCTGCAGGACACCATTGGATACAGGCCAGGCAATGCTCACAGTTTCCTTGCCAATTGGGTCTTCCGTCAATTATTTTTATATTTTGAACCGGACATATCTTTTCACATGTATTGCAATGGGTGCACTTCTCATTAACGGTAAAATTTCGATCAAGGGTTGGAAATTTGAGCAACATTGACGGATAAACCAAATTACCGATGCCGTTGATGATAAAATTATTCCGCTCTATTTTGTGTTCCTGCTGGTTCTTAATGATTCTTACAATAGTTTCGATCTTCTCTTTTTCTTTATTGAATATATTCTTTTGTTTTTCAACAGAGAACGCGCCGTATTTTACCAAATAGCTCCCGGGCATCTGAATCGCAAAACCGGCGTTTAAGGTCAACCCTCTTGTTTTCAATTGTTTCTGGGTTTGTAACAACGCCCCCATTGGAATGGCGCCACAAGTACATACTG
>DASVMB010000332.1:0-6033 GCA_036384575.1 Bacillota bacterium | reverse complement strand
CATCGATTTCAAAAACGTCCATAAAAGTCCCTTCATTGATCCGAACGCAGTTGGAACAGGTATTACAAGGTTCGCCGGGTTTTCCTTCGCTATGAACGGGAGATTGACAGTTGAGCGCTTTGGCAAAGATCTTCGCCGCGCTCGTCTTGCCCGTCCCACGGGGTCCGGTGAAAAGATAGGCGTGGGCCACCCGATCGGTGGCAAGGGCATTGGATAAAGTGGTGATTACGTGATTTTGACCGACAAAATCCGAAAAATTACGGGGCCGGAAGCGGCGGTATAAAGTTTGGTATTCCATTGGTTCCTCCCAAAGAAACATTCCCCTTCTTATTCGCTATCCACCCCAAAACTCCTTGCTCGATTCTACCCGGATACGGGACAACTGTATCAACCGTCGTTTCCTCCGAACAGTCAGTTTTTGAACGATTGATCTCCATGCATAAGGACGCACGCGAAACAATTGTTCCTAATAACCGACCAAGCCACGCAGAGGTACAGATAGAACATGTTTTTATGTAACACTAATGAGTTTACATATAACTTTTTAATCTTGTATGGTATACTTTCTATAAATATTATTTTATTATAGCCTTTAGTCTCAAAGGTATATACTAATGAAAAAAAAAGAATCAAAATATCAGCTATATATTAAGGCACTTTCCGATAATGAAAAAAGACTGCTTGCAAGTTACTTCAAGCGGTTGGAGCAATATATTTTGCTTCCCCAAAAAGAAAAGCAGAAGATGCTCTCGGATTTCGAAAGAGCCATCTTGTACTACTCCGGAACCCTTCTTCCTCTTGAAGAAGCGCTTACGAGACTCGATCCTTCAAATTTAGGAGGATTCTATGCAAGGCCGCCTATTCTGTGGTACCCTCTTGATGATGCCGCAAAAATTTATCCCCTTTCGATGAATAGGAACCAAATGGCTATTTTCAGGCTCTCTGCATATATGAATGAGGATGTAATTCCTGAAATACTGCAAATGGCTCTAACCTTTACAATAAAGCGCTTCCCTTATTTTGCAACTACAATAAAAAAAGGGGTCTTCTGGCATTATATCGATTCGACAAAGAAGCGGTATTCGGTTGAACCTGAAACGGAGATCCCATGTAAACCGATGAATGTATCAATCAGCGGTTCTCAATCCTTTCGGATTATTTATTATAAAAGTCGCATCAGCGTTGAATTTTTTCATATTCTCACAGACGGCACCGGCGGTACAATTTTTTTGAAAACCTTGATCGGCGAATATCTGCGCCTTTGTGGAATTCAAATTCCATACGTCGATGGAGTCCTTGATATCAATAGCACCCCGACCGCTGCCGAATCCTCAAATGATTTTTCAAAGGCTCTGCCTTCTGAAAGGTCAACCGGATTTGCAGACAAGCCAGCTATTCAGATGAGTGGAAGACTTGCCGGCGTAAGACCATGCCAAATTCTTCATTTTGAATTTAACAGTATGAAACTTCAAGCTATAGCTAAACAAAAAGGTGTTTCTGTAACGGCTTTCATTCTTGCTTTAATGTTCCTCGCAGGGAAAGCCGCAACAGACGAAACCGAAGGAAGTATTCATATCCAAGTTCCGGTCAACATGCGTAAGTTTTATGAGTCGAACACAATCAGAAATTTTTCACTCTATTGCAGCATCAGAATGCCCTTGTGCGATATCAATGATTTGGACGGAATTTTGCCGGAAATAACAAAACAGCTAAGTGAAAATGCATCTAAGAAGTCAATGAACGATATGATGAATGCTACCGTTAAGTTGGTTCGAATACTGAAATTTATACCGCTATTTATAAAGCGTCCTGCAGCCAGGCTCGTTTATGGATTTCTCGGCGACAAAGTTTTTAGTAATACCTTATCGAATCTCGGCGTCATAAAAATACCGGAAGAAATGAGATCTTACGTCAAAAAAATAGATTTTGTTCTCGGAACGGGCATCACAAACAGGGCATCCTGTTCCATGGTTACGCTGGGAGATACGGCAACTCTTTCAATCACAAAGATGACTGCCGATCCGTCGTTTGAGAATAAGCTCTATATTCTGTTTAAGGAAAGTGGGTTGTTGCCTGATGTAAAAGGAAGTGAATTATATGGATATTGAGATTATTTATCCGGCGCTGAAAAAACCGCTGTCTATAATAGAAATAGTTAGGAAAATATGTTTTTGGATATTTTTAATTGCCGCATATTGTTGTCCCATTATCAACATCTGTGTAGGAGGAAAAGCCTGGAGTATTATCGTGCTGTGGTCGTTGTGGTTTGTATGGAATACATTTCTGACGCGCCCGTTAGTTGAAAATAACTTAATCAGCCAGACAACACATTTGTTATTGAATAGCTGTATTCTCCTTGTTTTAATTGAAGTGTTTTTGAGCTCGGGCTGGGCGGAATTTGTCGTTCCGATTATATGCTTTGGCATGCTTGTGATTTTAGGGATCATTTTCTTTTTGGACATATCAAAGCAAAAACAGAATATGATGCCCATGCTGTGGGTAATCGGCGGCTCGTTGGTTGCTATCGTCAGCGCATTTTTAGGATGGTCATCGATGAATTGGCCTACAATTGTACTTGGTTCAACAGCCTTTGCACTGCTTACTGCAAGTATTGTGGTTCTTCGCCTCCAATTTATCTTGGAACTAAAGAAAAGATTTCACACATTTACTTGAACCAAAACCCCAGGCAGATTAATATTCCCGTCAATAAATGCAGCCCAATATTTCCGGCCATGGCAGGAATCAATCGGGCGGCATCGCGACGAAAACGCCATAATTTCAGACCAATCCAGACCGCGAGCGGGATAGTCAGGCATGAATAGAGTACCCGGACCGGAAAGAGTCCGCTTACGACACCAATAATTAAAGTCAAATAGGCCAAACTTATGACTCCCAGATAGACCCATACTCCCAATGACTCAACTCCGGTCCGGACGATCCAGGTCCGTTTACCGGCCCGATCATCCGCCGGGTAATCCGGAAATTCATTTAGAATCAGGACTCCCATGATCAGAAAAGCCACCGGAATCCCGGCCGCGAACGCCCTGATAGTCAAAGTATTGGCTTGAAGCAGAAAACTCCCGGCTACCGCCATGGGGCCAAACCCAACGCCCACCGCCACTTCCCCCCATCCCCGGCTCATTCCGGAAATCTTGGCGGAGCTATAGGATATTCCCAAACCGGCCCCGGCGACTCCTAATCCCAGAATCAAAGGGTTTCGGTAAAGCCAGGCTGCCAGGGCTACAGTCACTAAGCTGATGCCGTAAGCCAGCGCCGCGCCATGGAGATAGTCGGATCGTTTAAGGATTCCGGTCTGAATTAACCGACTGCCACCGCTAAACGGTGTAGGTGATTCATTCAGCGGATCACTCCCGAGGGCATCGTAATAATCGTTTAATAGATTGGCTCCGGCATGGGCGGCGATGACGATGACCAGGGCGATGATTAGCCCCAAAAGGTTAAACCTCCCCATTCGGTATGCCAAAGAAGCGCCCACCAGCACCGGAATAATCGCAGCTGTAAAAAAAGGCGCCCGGACCGCCTTCAACCATACATAGAAGCATCTCATGGCAAACTCACCCAATCCTTGTTTCATCTTCCCGGTCACCTGTTTATTGGGGAAAACTCATGGTTTGAACGGTGGCCCCATCAATCTCCTCTATTTCCTTGCGGAAGGCCTCAACTTGTGTGAGCTCCCCCTCAAAAAGCAGTGTGATGAATCCTTTCTTCTTGGAGGGACTGGGAACACCCATCCGGCCAATGATTTCGCTGCCGTGACGGGTAATTACCTCCTGAACATCGGGGGCGTTCTGTCCCCGGTCATCCAGCATGATTCCGAATACTGTCAATGAATTACTCACCATATGATCACCTCTCCTTTATTATGCCCATATTCAGCCCCAAAATAGTCCCTCCACCGGATTAAGGCAGGAAAAATCAATGGTATCGCGAATTCATCAGGGAATAAAATCTGAAAGCCGGCCCTCGGCACGGCTGCAATATAATCACATCCACGGAAACTTGAAAGGACGATCCCGATGAAACGATACAGCTCGTTAGGCATCTTTTTCTTTTCCTTATTTCTCGCCACAACAGTTTTCGCGACAGGAGGTTCGTTAACCCCCCCATCGAACCTTCCCATGGGTTCGAAGGGTCAAACAACTACGGATTCCACCGGACAGAATGGGATTCAGACCCCCAACGGCCAAAATCTTAAAACCGGCCGGGTGATTGCGGTCGGTGATCTAAACTTCCAGTCCGGATTGGGTGCGAAAATTCTGGCAGATCCCGAGTACCCTTGGGCCAACGTACGAAAGATTTTTGAAACCGGCTCTATCCGGGTAGGCAATCTGGAAGTTCCGCTCTCCAATCGCGGCAGTAAATACACGGAGAAGACCTGGATCCTGCGGGCGGATCCGCGGACCGTCCAGGCGCTGGTGAAAGCCAAATTTCAGGTTGTCACTTTGGCCAACAATCATATTATGGACTTTGGCCCCGTGGCTCTGGGCGATACCATTGCCACGCTTGATACAGCTGGAATTGCCCACGCCGGAGCGGGGATGAACCTGGAAGAGGCCCGGCGGCCGGCTCTTGTGACGGCGCCGGATGGCACCCGGTTTGCTTTCCTCTCTTATTCACTGGTTTTTCCGGATCTTTTTTGGGCAAAAAAGAATCGTCCCGGAACTCCCTATGGCCTCCCCGAGCTGTTCATCGCCGATATCAAGCAAGCCAAGACCTTCGCCGACCACGTGGTGGTATCCTTTCACTGGAGCGAGGAGCTTCGTTTCTACCCTAAACCTTACCAGAAGGCATACGCCCATCAGTGTATCGATGCCGGCGCCGATATTGTTCTTGGGCATCACCCCCATGTCCTCCAGGGGCTGGAAGTGTATAAAGGCGGATTAATCGCTTATAGCCTGGGTAATTTCGCCTTCGGCACCTTCTCGAGGAGATGCACCGACAGCATTATCCTGGCCGTGGACTATGACGCTGCGGGCCTAAACCAGGCCGTACTCTACCCGGTGAATGTGAACAACCACGAAGTGAACTTTCAAACCCGCCTTCGCCACGGCGACGATGCCGAACGGGCACTCCAGGATCTCCGGAGTTATTCGGCAGAGTTCAAGACTACCATTCGTAGTGAGGGCGATACCGGAGTGATTCAAATCCGGGAGTGATCCTTCCTTTGGGATAAAACGACACTCGTGCCGGGCATACAAAAATGGACCGTCCGGTAACTCCGGCGGCCCGTTTTTTGGTTAATCCAGTTTAAGCTTTTTATCTAAGCCTAGCTTAGCTTATCTACTCCCAGATACGGCCGAAGCGCCTCAGGAACCGTCACACTACCGTCGGCATTTTGATAATTCTCCAGGATTGCCGCCATGGTACGCCCCACCGCCAGTCCCGAACCATTCAGGGTATGAACGAACTCCGGCTTAGCCCCTGGAGCCGGGCGATATTTGATATTCGCCCTGCGGGCCTGGAAATCCTCAAAATTGCTGCAACTTGAGATCTCCCGGTAAGTGTTGGCGCTTGGCAACCAGACCTCAAGATCATAACATTTGGCCGCCGAAAAGCTCTGATCCCCGGTGCAGAGCAACATCACCCGATAAGGCAAACTTAACAATTGCAGAACTTCCTCTGCATCGTGCACCAATTTCTCATGCTCCGCATAAGAATCCTCCGGACGGGTGAACTTGACCAACTCCACCTTGTTAAACTGGTGCTGCCGAATGATGCCCCGGGTGTCACGCCCGGCGGAACCGGCCTCAGCCCTGAAACAGGCGGTATAGGCTGCATACTTAATCGGCAATTGGGCGGCGTCCAGGATCTCCTCACGGTGCAGATTGGTTACGGGAACCTCGGCGGTGGGGATCAAGTAATACTCGCCGTTGGTGCATTTGAACATATCCTCTTCGAACTTGGGGAGCTGGCCGGTGCCGGTCATTGAAGCCCGATTCACCAGATAAGGCGGGAAAATCTCCGTATACCCGTGCTCCCCGGTATGCAGATTGAGCATAAAGTTGACCAAAG
>DASVMB010000331.1:0-3617 GCA_036384575.1 Bacillota bacterium | reverse complement strand
GCTGCAGTTGCACCCCGGTACAGATCCAACGGTACCAAAGCCGTATCTCCGGGCCGTTGCTGGATCGGTTCGACCTCCAGATTGAAGTTCCCAGGATGCAGGATTTCGAGATGGACACGGTTTCAACCGGACCGACTTCGGCGGAGATTAGGAGCCGGGTAGAGGCGGCCCGCAGGATACAAAGCGACCGTTACCAAGGAACCCCGTATTTCTGCAATGCCTATATGAGCAGCAAGGATCTTCGTAACTACTGCCATCTAGATCCATCAGGCAGGGAACTGCTTCATCAGGCGGTGCAGCGATTTTCCTTAAGCGCCCGCGGCTACACCCGGATATTGAAACTGGCCCGGACCATTGCCGATTTGGAGGGGAGCACGGATATTGAGATGCAGCATCTGGCGGAAGCCATTCAATACCGGTGTCTGGATCGGAAGTTGATGTTGTAAAGCGGTAATTGTCAATTGAATGTTTGCGAATGTTAAAAAAGGGGCATGTTTTGATATGAGTTTACTCATTAAATAAAGTATAGTAATTTTTTGAAAAAATTCGACAGGTATGAAAGCCTGGCTTTTTCAATTATTACTGCCAAAGTTGCATGCTTATTTTACTAAATAAGTAACAATATGCAACTTTACTATAAAAAAGTACCTTTACCATATTTCATCCACACTGTTGTAATCATATTCTATAACAAACAAACACCGTTATTATGAGGTTTTACTATTCGAAACCACCAATGCTTTTTGATAGGAGCTTCATTTGGAATTTTACAATAATAATCATCTTGTTCTGTTTTTGGGATGAAAATGTAAAGGGGGCTAAAAGAATGGGTGGTATTGGCGTATTTAATGAGGAATTAGCATTTCTACTATTTTTAATCTTAATTCTATTGATAATCGGAATTAACTAATCGTACTTATAGGTATTCGATGATTGAACCTACACTTCTCAAGGATGAATAATCTAACCGTAGTTGTCCATTTCTAAATCAATAGAAAGAGCCTTTTCACGGTCGGCAAGCATGTTCGGCCATATACCTGTTTGTTTTCGCATACCATGGTACATTTGTACCTTGGTTATTTTTTGTCCTAAAGTATCTTCTGGGGGACTCAAAGCATCTCAAGTATGCCGGCAATGGATTCGTCAGCGTTGTCAGGGAGGGGAGAGATGCACTATCCGGCGGAAGCCATTCAATACCGGTGTTTAGGTCGGAAGTTGATGCTGCGAATGGATGTTCCGCGCTCGATTAGTAGCCGCCGATGAAAAGTTTATTGTATAATTGTAATATAAAATATCAAAGGAAGATTAGCTGATGAATCAAGATAAAAACGGACTAAAGATCCTTATCTTAGGAGGTACGGGCTTCCTAAGCGGAACCTTGGCAAAAAAAGCATTACTGAAAAATAATGAGGTTTGGACTTTATCTAGGGGAAATCATGTTGCCGAAGACGATGGACGGAATGTTTTGATTGCGGATCGCCATGAAGCAGACCGTTTTAAAAGGGTCATCGAGGCCGCCAATATAAGATGGGATACGGTTATTGACTGTATTGGGATGAATCCGGAGGACGCGAGGCAGGATATAGACGTGTTAAGTCACTTTACCAAACAGATTATTTTTATTTCAACCGATTCCGTGTATGACCCATTTCATAAAAAAATCCCCCAAAATGAAGACAGCGATTATTACTTGACTGAAGGATACGGCGGCAATAAGCGCCTTTGTGAGCTGGAATTCTTACATAGTGACATGGGTGAAACTTTTTGGACAATCATCCGTCCCGGTCACATATTCGGACCTGGCTCCCAATTGGGATGTTTTCCTTTACATGCGCGCGATAAGGAACTCCTTCATAAGCTGCGCGAAGGAAAAACCATTTCCTTGGTAGGAGGAGGTCATTTTCTTCAACAACCGATATTTGCCCCGGATCTTTGTGATATGTTGCTGAGCTTCATTGGAAATGAAAAAACCTACAACCAGATATTCTGTGTCGCAGGTCCGGAAATCATCGAATCAAAAAAATACTATGAGATGATTGCAGAGATATTGGGTGTAGCAATAAATTTTGCAGAGATACCGATCGACGCCTATTATTCCGCTCATCCTGAGGATGCGCCATTCTTATGCCATAGAGTATATGATTTATCAAAACTAAGGAGTACCGGAGCAGCGATTCCTTCAACCTCGATGATTGATGGATTGAGGTTGCATGTGAAAAGTCTATTGTAAATAACTAATATAATCAGTTCATAAGAAAATGATCGAGCTCATAAAAGAACAGAAAAAAATATAAATTATTACCGGAAATGGCCGATAAAAAAAATTAAAAAACTTTTTAGCTATATTTTTATAAAAGCCACACAATGGAATGAACCAAATACGTTTTTTCAACTTTTGACTCTGGACTTAAACTCTCACTTCGGCGACCACACCGGATCAAACTCATTCACCGGGCTGTTGGTGATATTCCGCTGATTCTTGCCGTCGGCGCTCATCAGATAAATCTCCCAGTTATTATCCCGAAATGAAGCGAAAGCGATCGTCTTACCATCGAGGGACCAGGCAGGGGAGCGATCCGGAGCCAGGTTAACTGTTAATGCCTTTTGATGAGAGCCGTTGGCGTTCATGATACAGATCTCATCATTTCCTTCACGCTCGGAGACAAAGAGGATCCTCCGGCCATCAGGGGACCAAGCAGGGGAAGTATCCCGATAATGATACCTGCTCAAACGGGTGAGATGCGCCCCATCCGGTTGGACGGTGAAAATGGAAGACCCACCATTACGTCCGGAACGAAAAATAATCCGAGAGCCATCCGGTGACCATGCCGGGGAATCATCCAGGGCCTTATTTTTACTGACATTCCGTGCTCCGCTGCCGTCGAAGTTCATCACATAGATCTCGGAGTTGCCGTCGCGTTTGGAGACAAAGACGATTCGCTTTCCATCCGGCGACCAATGGGGTTCGTTATCGACCGAATCATTCGCGATTAGCCGGACCACACCAGAGCCATCGGCGTTCATCACATAGATCTCCGGATTGCCGTCCCTTCCGGAAACAAAGGCTATCTTACGCCCGTCCGGCGACCAATCCGGGCTTACGTTTTCACCGTTTTTCAATCCGTCAGTCAACTGTCGTAAATTGCTCCCGTTCGCCGCTATGCTAAAAAGCTCATCTCCATCGGAGGTTTCATTAACAAAGACAATCGAACGGCCATCGGGCGACCAAACCGGATCGTAAGCCCAATTCCCGGTAGTAAGCCGGATCCGTCCGCTGCCATTCGAGGCGGACAAGTGGATCTGTTGATTCTCGTCCAGCATGGTACTGTAGATCAACCGGTAACCGGAGCCGGAACCACACCCTGCCAATCCCCAAACCACAAATAATAACGCGATGGTGAGCAAAAACTTGAAAGATCGGAAATGACTACGGATCATTGCGGCGCCTCGAATTCGAAACAAAATTCATCTATCAGTAAGCGGCGATGATATAACGGAGTTTCATGCCAATAAGTTGTTCCATTTTTTCGATATTCGTTTTTTCCAGGGAAGCTTTCGGATTCAGCGCTTCCAGGATAAAACGGGCAAAACCCGCGGTGGCTTGATAGCTAAGATCA
>DASVMB010000330.1:0-2712 GCA_036384575.1 Bacillota bacterium | reverse complement strand
GTAAGTTGGGGCGTAACCGCCGATGATCTGCAGAAGCAGATTGATCAGACCAGAAAAAAGTTAAGCCAGACTAAAGTCAGGGAGAACTCAGTTCTCAACCGGCTAGTCCGGACACAGCAGGAACTAAATAATATCAGTTCCAATCTGGAACGGCTCAACTCTAATTTAGGCAATACCGAGCGCAGGATCGCGACGATTAAAGCGCAACTCACTACGGCTGAAAACGAACTTAACCAGATCAAGGACCAGATTGGCGGTAGGAAAGGTGTTCTGGATGAGCGTCTTGTTGCTATATATAAATATGGATATCAAAGTTTTATGGAAGTACTGTTCACTGCGAAAAATTTTCCCGAATTCATCACCCGCTTCGAGATGGTCAGTAGTTTTGTAAAGGGCGACATCCAGATCATCAAGGCGCTCCAGTCACAACGGGCTCTAATTACCCAAAAAAGGGTAGAGATCGCCAAGAAACAAAAAGAACTGGAGAATCAAAAGGTACTCTACTCAAAGTTGCAGGATCAAACCAAACGCCAACAGACCCGACAGCTCTCGGTGATCCGGGACCAGAAAGAAGAGCTGGCCCAGGTCCAGCAGGATCGCAAACTCCTTGAAGAATCCATCGACCGGATGGAAGAGCAATCCAAGCAGTTGGAAGCTCAGATCCGCGATTTATCCAATAAAAACGGCACTTCCCTGGGAACGGGCAAAATGATCTGGCCGGTTCCGGATGCCCGGATCACCTCGTATTTCGGCTGGCGGGTGCATCCCATCCTCAAAAAGCGTAAATATCACAGTGGACTGGATCTCGCAGTGGTTTACGGAACCCCGATTAAAGCTGCGGATAACGGAGTCATCATCTTCAGCGGCCGTAACGGAGATTACGGGAATATGATCGCCATCGATCACGGCTCGAACATTTCCACGGTTTATGGCCACTGTTCCGTATTAATCGCCAAAGTGGGACAGAAGGTCACCAAGGGGGATGTCATCGCGAAAGTAGGAAGTACCGGTTTGAGCACCGGTCCGCATCTCCACTTTGAGGTTAGAAAGAATGGTGTCCCTGTCAATCCGTTAAGCTATCTATAGCTTAGCTATCTATAATAGAAACAGAAGGGGCGGTTGGTCTGTTGAAAAAAGCCCGGCAGCGTATGATCGTCGTTTCCACGTTGATCTTTATTACCGTGGGGGCTTTCGGATGGTGGTGGCAGGGGAATGTCCGACAGGGACGTTATAAGGACTTACCTGCCGCTTTGTACATAATGACCCTGGTTAAGTTCAACTATTACCAGCAGGTCAGCCTTCCGGGGCTATTCCAGTCCTATATGGATACGGGTAATATTTCCGGGATGTTGAAATCGTTGCAGGATCCTTACACCGAATTTTTGGATGAAAACGACTTCGCCGAACTCCGTAAAGTAACCACCGGGTCTTTCGGAGGGATTGGAATCTATCTGCCCGAAAAGGGCGATCTGATCATTACCGGAGTCGTTAAAGGTTCACCGGGAGAGAAGGCGGGCCTTAAGGTGGGGGACAGGATCATTGCGATCAACCGGGTTCCGGTTGGGAAACCCGCCGTGGCCATTGCGAAGATCCGGGGGGAGGCAGGGACCAGGGTTTTACTCCGGATTGTTCGGGGAGATGGGGCTAACCGTCGCGAAGTCGAGGTCAGCATTGTCCGGAGTCAGATCACCATTCCCACGGTGGAATTGAAGTTTACATCCGACCCGGTAATGGGGAGATACGCCTATCTCCGGATCGATCAATTTGCTGAGACTACCGCGTCCGATCTGGAATCCCGGTTGAGGGAGATCGATAACACCCCGGATTGTGCGGGAATCATGCTGGATCTGCGGGCCAATCCGGGAGGGTTGCTCGATTCCGCGGTCGATGTGACCAGCAATTTTTTACCCAAGGGCACGCCGGTTCTCCATATTTATCATCGAGGTCGGCTGTTTGAGACCAAACGGGTGGTCCAACCGATACCGCATAAAAAATTGCCGATGGTGACATTAGTGGATTACTGGACTGCCAGTGCTTCCGAGATCGTTGCCGGTGCCTTGAAGGATCAAAAACGTTCGGTTCTGGTCGGGACGCATACCTTTGGCAAAGATCTGATCCAGGAAGTCAAGGGACTTCCTGGTGGAGTAGGGGTAAAAATTACAGTTTTTAACTATTTAACTTCAGGGAAGGTGAATATTCATAAGAAAGGCGTGCAACCGGACCGGGTGGTGGAGATTCCCGGCGCCGTAGACCGGCTTTTAAAAACCGGTGATAGCCGGCTTTTTTACGAGATGGAGGCTGAACAGCAACAAGCTGCGCTAGAATTGCTCCGTGAGAAGGCTCAAGCTCGTGCTCGCGCAACCGTATACGCAAACCTCCCCGTGCGAAAAGCCGGGTGACCTAAGGTACGCCGAAGGAGTGGTTTCCAGTGGTGACGCTTTCGAGGCAATGCCGGACGGCATTGCTTTTTTTTCTACCTGGTACCATACTGGTGGCCTTTTTTTCTCTCACAAAACCGTTCCTTACGGCCCGGCCGGCCAAACTTCCGGGAAGATTTGCCGGATCCAACTTGGTCGACTATACAACGCTCCAAAACTCCTGGCATTCTTCATGGATTGAAATTTTAAAATCCCAAGGCCATTCCGATACAATTCCTAAGGAAAACAGCAATTTCCGTTTATATGAACGGCGCTATGGCAAGGTGAGGTTGAG
>DASVMB010000329.1:0-10860 GCA_036384575.1 Bacillota bacterium | reverse complement strand
GTCCAACCCATTATGATATTTTTTCCGTTTCAAGATCGGATGATAACGCCAACCGAAATTATCGGAGATCCTCCCCCGTACCGGCCAGCTCATGCGGCCCGTTCCCAGTGAGGTAGAAGGATTCGTCTGCTCGTTCTTGCGGATGGCCGCTTCAATCTCACGGGAAGTGGCCTCATATTCTTCAAGAGCCTTTTCCAGTTTTGCCCGGTCGCTCTGTATCTTGTCCAATTCATTCTTGGTGACTGAAACCTGGCGCGACATTTTCTGTTGTTCACGGGAGACCTGATCCCGGGTTGTGGATACTTGGCGATACTCCGCTTCCACCTGTTTGCTCTTTGCTTGCACTGCCTGATGGGTGGCTTCAACTTTGGACTTCGTCTCTTGGACCCGATCCAATAATCGCAGGTCGTTCCTGACAAAATAACTCAGGGTATTGAAGCGGTTGATCAGATCGGAGAAGTTTTCTGCCTGCGTTAAAAGCTCCAGGTAGTTTTCGGGTCCGTATTTATAGATCACCACCAGCCGGCGGTTAAGAATGTCTTGACGCTTTTTTTCCGTCTCTTGAAGTGAATTCAGATTGGTCCGAAGTTGTGCCAATTCTTGTTTGGTTTGATTGAAATTTTTTTCAACGGTCTGGAACTTATTCTTAACCTGAGCATAATTTTTGCCCAACTTCTCCAGGGTTTGCTGTTGCTTCATGAGGTTATTCAGTACCGATTTTTCCCGTTTCTTTTTGCTTAAAATGTCATTCTTGGTCTTTTCAATCAGCCGATCGATTGCTCCTTGATCTTGGTTAACGGCGGCAAGGGACGAGACCGAGATCAGTGTATTAAGAAACAACCCGCAGAGCAAAATCAAGAACGAAAGACCGATGATACGCCGCATGGCCGCCCCCCCTTTTTTTGATGGGGTTCGACAAACAGCAAGGCTCATCCTCTAAATAACCGTTGGCATTTGATGGATAAGGAAGCAATACAGGATGGATCCTGCCAAAAAAGGAACCCGAAAGGAACTGTCGAACCTATAAGTTAACGCAGGTCATATGAACAATATAATCCGGAGGAACCATGCTACGTAACGACTATATCATGCGGCTGATTGAACAGTTCACCCAGGCAATGGCTCTAATCTTAGGTTTTAAAAACGCCCAAAAGTATCAGGACGCCTTAGATCTCACCGCCGAAACAATTCAACAACTATTCGGGGTAGACGCCAAATTCATCGATACCATCCCCGATGAAGACCTGTTGGTTCTACTCCGGACCAATGACGGAATTGAGCCGGATAAGGCCATCATCATCGCAGCACTTCAAAAAGAAGCCGGGGATATTTTTGAGGCCGCCGGGGATAGTGATTCCAGTTACTTTCGCCATTCCAAGGCGCTCAACTTATTACTGGAGGTTTATAACCACGATACTCCAACCAACCTGCCGGATTATTTAAATGAAACCGGCATCGCTGGCCTTATCGCCAAATTGGACCGTTACGAGTTGCCGGAGGCGACCAAACTACGGCTGTTGCTATATTATGAAAAGGCCGGGAATTTCGCCAAGGCGGAAGATCTACTCTATGACATGATCGAGACGGGTCAACCGGAGATCATCGACCGGGGAATCGCCTTTTACCGGCGAATAGCATTGAAGAGCGATCAACAACTGGAAGCGGGGAACCTGCCGCGGGAGGAAGTCCAGGAAGGACTGGCGGAATTGGAAAGAATGAAAGAACAAAACAAGGCATGAGGTGAGAGGCATGAAAAAAGGCAAAAGGCAACGGACGTGGGTAGTGCGTTTCATAAAACGTGGGGCAACAGGCGTAAAGTGTGAGAAGGGCAAGGCTTAGGCCTAAAAGCAACCTCTATCCCTTGGAGGAGATTAGCTATCGTTATCGTCTTTAAAAAATACAGCGGAGCATGGTGTTTTACAGGGCATACAAAGCATGACATATAAAAAGACCCACATCTCTTTCCTGTTGCCAATTGCCTGTTCCCTAGTGCCTAATTGATCTACTTGGCATCCTAATATTACCAAACATTTTAAAATTATAAATATATTGGGATCAAACTTTTCTTTTACATCGCGCGCAGTGCTTTTACTCGCTCGGCAATCGGGGGATGAGTTGAAAATAGATGATTGATAAAACCGCCGTGTTCTTTGAGGGGATTGACGATAAACAAATGAGCCGTAGCCTTATTGGCTACCTCCAGCGGTTCGGTATCCGCATCCAATTTCTCCAAAGCACTGGCTAAACCTTCCGGATATCGGGTCAACAATGCTCCCGAGGCGTCGGCTAAAAACTCCCTTTTGCGTGATATCGCCAGTTGCATCAACTGTGCGATAAGCGGCGCCAAAATCATAAATATCAGCCCAACCAAAGCCAAGATTCCTTGGAAGTTACCCCCATCCCGGTTCCTACCGCGCCCCCTGCCAAACCACAAACTTCGCATCATCCAGTCTGAGAGCAGCACTGCCATTCCTACCAGCACTACAACCAAGGTTGAGATGCGGATATCGTAATTCTTAATATGGCTCATTTCATGGGCGATTACTCCTTCGAGCTCAGCCCGGTTTAGTTTTTGCATTAAACCGGTGGTCACGGCGATCGCCGCGTGTTGCGGGTCGCGCCCGGTTGCAAAGGCATTGGGTGCGGTATCATCAATCAAGTAAGCGCGGGGAGCCGGTATTCCGGCTGCCAATGCCAATCCTTCGATGAGATTATAGAGGTAGAGATTATCCGCCTTGGTCAGAGGTTTGGCATGACTCGCTGATAGAGCTACCTCGTCACTGTAGTAATAACCAAACCAGCTGGTGGCCACAGCAATGAATAAGGCGAGGATAAAGCCCAGCCAACCGAAACCACTGGCCGCTCCAAAGAAATAACCCAGTGCACTGATGATGACGAGAAAACAAGCGACCAGGATCCGCGAACGCCGTAAATTTCGGGATATCTGTTCGTACATCAACACTTACACTTACCCTGTCATTTATATTTCACATAAAGCCTTCGACATCTTCACCTGCAAATTCACCCCAGTCCCCCCTCCCTTTACGCAAGGTAAAGAGAGGAGAAACCGCCGGGAAAGCGTATCTTACCATCTCCTCCAAATGATCCCAGGAGAAGAAAAGCTAAGCGGGGTGAGTTCCTGCACGCAGGCATCAGATGCCGGATGCGAGGAAACCAATATCAACCAAGTTGAAATGTCATTCTCTCCAAATATCTTAAAACCGGACCTTGGGGAGATCCCGATCCGCCGGTTCGATCTCGAAATACTCCCGGGGCGGGAAACCGAATCCGGCAAACAGGTTGCCGGGAAATTGCTGAATAGCCTGATTGTAGCTCATGACCGAATCGTTATAGAACTGCCTGGCGTAACCTATCTTATTTTCAGTTCCTGCCAATTCTTCCTGAAGCATTAAAAAGTTTTGGTTCGCCTTTAACTCCGGATAACTCTCAGCCACAGCAAACAAGCTCTTTAAAGCTCCGTTCAACTCATTTTGGGCCTGAGCCTGCGTCTCTACAGATCCTCCCCGCATCAACCGGGAGCGGGCTTCGGTCACCCGATCCAGCGTCTCCCGCTCATGCGCGGCGTACCCCTTAACCGTCTCCACCAGATTGGGGATGAGATCCGTTCTTCGTTTCAGCTGGACGTCTATCTGGTGCCAGGCATTGTCGATCCGGTTTCGTAAGGCCACCAAATTATTGTATATTCCAATGCTGAAAACTACCAGCAATAAGATGATTGCCAAAAAAATGTATCCGATCAACAACCATAACCACCTCAAATCTTGGGTTCCGGATTGTTTGGTAAAGATCAACCCTGATTTTTATCCGGACCGATACGGACTCAGAATATATTATATTCCCTAACGAACCCATGATTCCTTTAACCACTTGATAAAATTTCCCATGGCAAAATATTTTTGGCTTTATTTCTTTCGGTACGGCAGGAAGGAAACCTCCTTTGTCAAAATATGATACTCTGGAAGCCGAAAGGAGGAAGATCTATGAATCCTGATAAAACCGCGAGAGAATCCACGTTTATTTCTCCGGCCTGGTTGGCGACGATCGCCGCTGCTCTGCTGCTTTTGGTGGCAGGATGGTTGATTGGTACCGGTGGTATTGCAAGAAGTGGCAATGAGACAAGTCGGGGTATCTTTGTCAGTGGTGAAGGTATTACGAAAGTCCGTCCGGACATGGCCCGGGTCATACTGGGAGTCGAAGCATCCGCTGCTACTGCAGCTGAAGCCCAGACAAAAAACGCGTTAATTATGGCTAAAATCCTGACATCAATTAAAAAGCTTAATATTCCGGCGCGGGATATTCAAACCACCGAATTCAACCTGTTCCCGGAACGCCGTTTCATTCAAGCGGAAGGACGCGATCAGTTGATTGGCTACCGTGTCTCCAACCAAATCATCCTGTCAATCCGCTCTTTGCAGCTATTAGGCAAGGTAGTGGATACTGCGATTCAATCCGGAGCCACCAATGTCAACAGTGTAGCTTTTACAGTGTCCGATCCGGCTCGCTATGAGCGGGCTGCTCTAGCCGCGGCGGTCCAAAACGCTCAAGCGAAAGCCACCGCCTTGGCAAACCGGTCGAAACTAAAACTAAAAAAAGTCCTATACATCAACGAGAGCACTTCCGGTGTTCAACCATTATTTATGGGGGCAAACACCCTCAAGCGAATAAATATGGATGCGGCGGCAGCCACTCCTCTGGAACCCGGAAATGTAGAGATCCGCGCCAGTGTACAAATGGGCTTTGCAATCTAAAATCGGTGGACCAATCCGATGAATTGCGCCCATGCCGGCGCAGAAAAAACGGGCTGCCCAACTCTGTTTTGGGCAGCCCGTTTCGGTTTGGTTCATTTGGTTAACTCGATCACTCATGCTTTGTTCCGGAGTTCTTCAATTCACATATCCCGATTAAAAGTGGTAACCCACACCCATTCCAACAGCAAAACTATTCCCCACGGTTGAGCCTAAAATCCCGCCACGAATATCGAGATCCTTTTTGACGGCGTATTCTACGCCGGCTTGATAATTCACGACAAATTCTTTATTGACATAGGAAAGATCGATTTCACCCATACCTTGCAATTGCTTATTAAGTGCAGTGGCACCCATGACACCGATGAAAGGCTGGGAACAGAGCATACCTCCGTCGATTGTCACATTGGGATTGAGCTGGTACATGATTGCAAGTTTGGAATAATCGTTTTGACCGACCTCTAAAAGTAAACCCAGATCGTTATTGATACCATATTTACCGCCGATTTGAATCCCGCCATCATTACTGATGAATACCCCGCTGATCTCACCATGGTTTTCGGAAACTGCAGGCCCGGTCATGCCAAATGCCATCACGGGAAGAACCATGATGAGTAAAATTGTAAGAGTAAGAATTCCTGTTTTTTTCATTATGAATACCCCCTTGATTTGATTGATTTATTTGATTAACTAACCGCAGTTAGTTTCGCCTCTTTTTCACGATTCCCTTTTTATTGAATTCGAATTTTTTGTTAAAGCAAACGGGAACGATGAATGGCATCGAACATGGCCTGCTCGATCAATTGTTCCTCATCGACCGGATCGAAATCAAAATCAAACCCGCCCTGATCAACATGAAACGATTGGGTCTCTTCGGCCTGGCCTCGTTTCTGGCCTATTAAGGCAGGTGCTTCAGTCGCCAAATCAATAACCTTGTATGTCAGGTTCAGCTTGCATTCGTACTCCAGACTCATCTTCATTTTCCCGGGAGCGATATCGAAGTCGTTCCTGTGACGGACCGGACTGATATCCGTCAATTGGACCAAAAGTAAGTAATCCAATCCCAGTTCATTCCGGAGGCGGCTATAGGTTGCCGGATCCTCCCGGACTTCCCCTGTGAAGCGGGTTCCCACCACTTCAAGCTTGGTGCGGCGACTGATATAATCGGTAAGCGCGGCGTTTAGGTCAGAAACTGAGCCGGCTTCGGTCTCCAGGTAAACCCCTAATCTTTTTCCGGCCAAACCGTCCAGGTAGCCCGGTTCGCCGCAACCGCTGAGCCAAAGACTTAATCCTAAAAGGACCATCAGCCCTACCAAGGTAAATTTTCCCAAAAACCTCTTTTCCATTCGTTTGACCCCCTCCCTGTCATTTCACCGTCTCTATAATCTCACCGGCATGAAGTGTGATGACACCGTCATCGGTCCGAAGAAGGAGACTACCGTCCGGGGCCAGATCCAACGCTTCACCGGTAACTGCACTGCCAAACCCCCGGTTGATCTTGACCATACGGCCTAATGTAGCCGAATGTTGCCGCGCATAGGAAATAACATCGCCCAGTCCGGACTCTGATAACTTAAGATATGCCTGTTCAAAATGGCTTAAGAACGCCTGGAGCAATTCTTTCCGTGATGGCACAACGTCTAAAATCATTCGCAACGAAGCTGCACGGTCAGAAAGCTCAGGGGGGAAATCCGCAACAGACTGATGTACATTGACGCCGATCCCGACAATGAGGTAATGGATCCGGTCCATCTCCCCGCTAACCTCGGCCAGAATGCCCGCCAGCTTACGGCCATGATAAACCAAATCATTCGGCCACTTGATATCGATCTGCACTCCGGTTACTTCACGAATTGCCCGGGACATGGCCACTGCCGTCAATAGATTGATGCCGGCTAATTCCGCCATAGGTAGCTTGGGACGTAAAACCAAACTAACCCATAACCCCTGACCCGGAGGAGAATTCCAGTTGCGTCCCAACCGCCCTTTACCCCCGGACTGAGACTCGGCAAGCACCACCGTGCCTTCCGCTGCACCTTGCACCGCCAAAGCCCGGGCTCGAACATTGGTCGAATCCACTTCGAATTGAAAGTCAATGGTCGACCCGAAGAACTTGGTCTTTAAACCGTCATGGATCTCATCGGGATATAGAAACGGGGTCAGCCGGGTTAACCGATAACCGCGATGGGGCGCGGATTCGATCTCGTAACCCCGGGAACGTAGTTGCTCAATGTATTTCCAGATCCCCGCCCGGGTCATTCCGGCAATCTTTGCCAATTCCTCTCCGGATACATACTGCCCGAAATCGGCTTTGAGCCGTGAAAGAATTGCCTCCATAAAAATCCTCCTCCGATGGTTCCAACTGAAGTATACTCAAAAATCAGCTCATACGCAACCCGGTTCCCAAGTTTTTCTGTGTTCTCGCCATTCCTACCATTTACTGCATCCTCCCCCAAAAAAACCAGGAACTATGATCGGAGGAATTCGTTAGAACTTATCAAATAACCAAAATAATATTACTGGGAAGAAATTTGAGGTGAAACCGACATGAAAACGTATAACCACATGAAAAAACCCTTCTCGCTCCTTATGACTCTTGCCTTCGTCCTGCTAAGTGTAACCGGTGCTACGATTGGCCTGGCCAATCCGGCACTCGCGGCCTCCGGCGGCGATCTTCTCGGTTCGTCGGTGGTGGCCGACATTGCCGAGGTCAGTAGTCCCAGAGTTGTCTGGATTGAAACAACCTACCAGAATACTCAAACCTATCTGACCCCCTTCGGCCTGGAACAAGAGAATACTCCTGCCGAAGGTTTGGGAAGCGGTTTCTTTTACGACGACAACGGCTATATCCTGACCAATGCTCACGTGGTTGCCAATGCCGACTCCATCGAGGTCACCCTCAAGGGGCAAAAGACTCCGCTCCCGGCAACACTGGTCGGAATGGATCAAGAACTGGACGTTGCCATCATCAAAGTCAATCTGCCGAATAAAATCACGCCGTTGCCATTGGGTGATTCCGACAAAACCCGGATCGGCGACTGGGTTGTAGCCATCGGCAATCCTTACGGTCTTGATCATACCGTCACTCTAGGGATTATTAGTGCCGTAGGGCGGCCAATCTCGGTTGGCGGAAATAATACGATCTACGATGATATGATTCAAACCGACGCCGCCATCAACCCGGGGAACAGTGGCGGTCCCCTGCTCGATCTCAAGGGGGAGGTAATCGGAATCAATACCGCTGTCAACGCTTCCGGTCAGGGGTTGGGATTTGCCATTCCTATCAATACCGTCAAGAAAATTTTAAATGAGTTGAAGACCAAGGGTAAACTTAGCCATCCCTACATCGGAGTCAGCCTGGTCGATGTCCAGTCCGATCCCCAGATTCGGGCCTACTTCGGAAACAATATATACGGAGCCTTAGTCCGGTCGGTGGTAAAAGATTCCCCTGCCGCCAAGGCGGGGCTGCGGGTGGGCGACCTGATCATGGCCATGGATGATCAGGATGTCGCCAGTGATGTTGATCTGGTCACCAAGATTCGCAAACACAAAATCGGCGATAAGATCAACCTGCTTGTCATGCGCCGCGGGTCCAAGATCACGGTCCCGCTGACCCTGGGCGAACGGCCGGAACAATCCGGTCAGTAAGCTTTTGCCTCCCGTAATGATTTTCTAAAATCTAAACGGTGACGCGTTGGTGCGTCACCGTTTTCTATTGTTCCCGGAGTAGCCCTTGCCCCCAGCCAAAATTCCTTTAAAAACGAGGAAACAAGCCTTGATTACTCTAATTCCGGCTCCCCGGTTGAATGGGAGCGATTCGGATCGCTTCTCACTTCCACTTCAAGGCAGTCCATTAACCCGCCAACCGGAGGATGAGGTTTCCTTACCCTAACGGTAACTTGTTCCAGATCGTAACTGGAGTTTATCTGGTCAAGAATCGCGGTGGCCATACCCTCCATCAGATTAAACTGGCCTTCTTCCACAATCTCCTTGACCATGGTAAAAATGTCGACATAATCAATGGTTTGATCGAAGTCATCCGTCTTGCCCGCGCCAGTGAGATCCGAGACCAGTTCAACATCAACCTCAATCCTCTGTCCCAACTCTTTTTCAGCAGAATAAACTCCATGATAACCGTAGAAAACCATGTTCTTCAAACGTAGTGTGGTGTTCATAGCCATCCCTCCAGCCGGAGAACTGAGCTTTAAATATCAATCCCATTTTAATCCACTTTTGGGTCGGTGTGAAGTGAAGATGATGAATATTTCCTTACATTTTATAGAACATGATTTAAAGTAAACAGTAAGCATGATATAGTGCCGCGTCATGCCGGGAGATTGACAAAAAAAGCTTCCCCAAGTAAAATTAGGTTAAATCGCTTACCGCCGGATTTGATATGGAGGTTTTTATACCCCATGATACCTGAGGAAACCATCGGAATGATCGCAACAATTCAACGGCTCAAGAAAGAACGGGGGGCTGTTATTCTCGCGCATAACTACCAAAATGATGAGGTACAAGACTTAGCCGATTACGTCGGCGATTCACTCGCATTGAGTCAAATCGCCGCCACTACCGATGCCCCGGTTATCATCTTTTGCGGTGTGCACTTTATGGCAGAAAGCGCTTCTATTTTGGCACCTGACAAGACTGTGATCCTGCCGGCTCCGACCGCAGGTTGCCCTATGGCGGAAATGGCTGAAGCCGAGGATGTGCTTAAGTGGCGAAAACGTTACCCGCAGGCGGCAGTGGTTTCCTATGTTAATTCAACGGCTGCGGTCAAGGCAGTGAGTGACTATTGCTGCACTTCCGCCAATGCCATTACTTTGGTACGGAGGATTCCAGAAAAAGAGATCATCTTCCTGCCCGACCAAAATCTCGGCCGTTTCGTTGCGGAACGAGTCCCCCAAAAGGAGCTGCATCTTTGGCCGGGGTACTGTATCACCCATCACCGAATTACACCGGAAGAAGTAACCCAAGCTAAAGCAGCCCATCCCGACGCTCTTGTCCTGGTCCATCCGGAATGTCGTTCCGAAGTGTGGGCTCAGGCGGATTTTGTAGGCAGCACCTCCCAGATCCTGCAATTCGCCAAAACATCATCAGTCCGTAAATTCATCATTGGAACCGAGATGGGAATTTTACATAATCTGAAACAGGACAACCCCGAAAAGGTTTTTTACCTATTAAGCCCCGGTTTAGTCTGCCCCAATATGAAACAGACTACAATCCCCAAGATCCTGGCAGCCTTGAAAGATTTGGCCCCTGTGGTAACCGTGGCGCCGGAGATCCGGGCCGCAGCTCGTAAAGCCCTTGATAGGATGATCTCCTTAATATGACGGAAAACCACTCTGAAAGCAGGCACTATCACATGTACGATTCCTTTCCCGACGCACTACCCACGCTTTACGAAACCGCACCTTATATTATCATTGGTAGCGGAATCGCCGGCTTATACGCGGCTTTAAAATTAAGTTCAAGTGGCCGGGTCGTTCTGATCACGAAAAGCTCATTAACGGAAAGCAACACCCATTACGCCCAGGGGGGCATCGCCGCAGCCATAAGCCCCAACGACTCTCCGGATCTCCATTACCAGGATACACTGATGGCCGGCGCCGGCCTATGCGATCCTGAAGCGGTACGGACACTGGTTGATGAAGGCCCCGTGCGTGTTAGGGAACTCATCAACCTGGGAGTTCCCTTTGACCGGATCCAAAACGGGCTGGCCCTGACCAGAGAAGCGGCCCATAGCCGTAACCGAATTCTGCACGCCGAAGGCGATGCCACGGGCAGGGCTATATCCAACACCCTGATCCAATTGGTACGGCAAAAACCCATTCAAATATACGAACAACACTACGCCACAGCCTTAATTACACAAAACGGCCATTGTTGCGGTGTCGTTACTATTGCCGAAGGTCGACTTCATCTCTTCCTGGGTGGGGCAATAATCCTCTGCACCGGGGGGTTGGGCCAGATTTATTCCAAAACCACCAACCCGCAGGTTGCGACCGGCGATGGGATTGCCTTGGCCTACCGATGCGGTGCGGCGATCCGCGACATGGAATTCGTGCAATTTCATCCCACCGCCCTGTAT
>DASVMB010000328.1:0-4865 GCA_036384575.1 Bacillota bacterium | reverse complement strand
CCAAAAAGGTTTCGGCGCCCCGGTTCCGGGATTTGATCACATTCCATACGGTGATTTATCGGTGCTCGAAACTGCATTCCAGGCCAAACCGGATTATTATGCCGCATTTATTGTAGAGCCCATTCAAGGGGAAGGCGGGATCATCATTCCACCGGCAGGGTATCTCCGTGAAGCCTTAGCCATATGCCACCGCTATGGGACCCTGCTCATTGCCGATGAGGTCCAAACGGGTTTAGGCCGTACCGGAAAATTATTTGCGTGTGAACATGACGGGATCACTCCCGATATCATAACCATCGCCAAAGCTCTGGGTGGAGGCATCCTGCCGATTGGCGCCTGTCTGGCCACGCCGGAAGCCTATAGCGAGGACTTCGCGTTAAAGCATTCATCCACCTTTGCCGGTAACACCCTGGCCTGTCGGGTCGGGATCAAGGTATTGGAACTCCTTACCCGAAATGACGCGCGGTTATTAAAGGAAGTAGCGGATAACGGCGCCTATCTCCTTAAGGAGCTCACCGCCCTTCAAAAAGCCTATCCCCGGGTTATTGCCGAGGTACGCGGCAGAGGCTTGATGCTCGGTCTGGAACTCGGTGCCACCAGTGAAATGCTTCCCGGATCGCTCTTGGGGATTATGGCCGATCAGGAAATACTCTCCCCTATTGTCTCCAGTTACCTGTTGAATGTGGAGAAGCTGCGGGTAGCGCCGACCTTAAACGGTGCCTCGGTCATTCGGCTGGAGCCGCCGCTCATCATCTCAAAGGAGCAATGCAAAACCGCAGTGGAGGCTGTTACCCGTATGGCACAAAAACTGGCCACGGGTAATACCGCTTCCTTCCTGGGCCATTTGGTAGGAGCCACTATTCATACCCTAGCCGGTAGCCAACCGGAGATCAAGGAGCCGGTTCGCCCCTCCGGCACCCCGGAGGAAGGGCGGTTTGCATTTTTGGTGCACCCGCTCTATCTTAAGAATTATTGGGAATTTGATTCCACCTTAAAATATTTCTCCGAAAAGCAACTGGGCGATTTGGCCTGGCGTTGGAATGATCTGGTTGAGCCGTTCCCCATCGCCAAGACCAAGATTGTCTCCCGGACCGGCCAGACCGCTTACGGTGAGTTCATCTGTGTCTGCCGGACCTCGGAAGAACTGATGAATATGCCGAAAGAACAGGTTTTGAAGGAGTTAGGCGCTGCGGTCCGCCTGGCAAAAGCGCGGGGTGCCAAAATTGTCGGTTTAGGCGCTTACACCTCGGTGGTAACCAAGGGTGGCCGGGAACTCCGTGATCTTGGAGTTGCATTAACCACCGGCAACAGTTACACCGTGGCTGCGGCTGCGGAGGCCACATTGGAAGCGGCCCGGCGGCTGAATATTCCCATCTCCCAAACAACAGCCGCTGTAGTAGGAGCAACCGGCTCCATCGGCCGTGCGGTAGCCATACTTCTGGCCGAGCAGGTTCATAAACTCTATCTGATCGGCAATCCTCATAATGAAGAACATAGCCGTCGGAGATTGATGAAGCTCGTAGCGGAGATTTACCAACATCTTAACGAAGACAACATCATAACCGGCGGAGCCATCCTAGATTTTGTCCGCAATCATCCCCGGGTACCGGCTCCCGGTTCCGGTAGCGACGCTTATTTGGAATTTGCCACCGCCGTGGCGGAAGAATCTCCACTCGTTTATACAGTGGCCATCGAACGTTACTTGAGCCAGGCGGATGTGGTGGTCACCGCCACCAGCCAAGTAACCAGCTTCATCACCCCGGAGATGCTAAAATTTGGGGCAGTGGTATGCGATGTTGCGCGGCCCCAGGATGTCAGCCAGGAAGTGAAGGATGCCCGCCCGGATGTACTGGTGATCGACGGGGGCGTGGTCGCGGTTCCGGGTTATCCGGATCTGGGATGGGACTTTGGTTTTGATAAAGGCCTTGCCTACGCCTGCATGTCGGAAACGATGATGTTGGCGCTGGAGCATGATTACCAACATCATAGTCTGGGAGTTGACATTACGTTGCCAACTATCAGCCAACTCCAGCAACTGGCCAATAAACACGGTTTCCAATTGGCCGGATTTCGAAGTTTCGACCAGCCGTTGACCACAGAGGCCTGGGAAAATGTGATACGGGCCCGTGCCGCCATCCCGGCCTAATCAAACTGGGGCTTAAAGTAAAAATTAACTTCCAAAAAGATGGGGGGACAGCTTTCGTGAAAAGCAGGACCTCCTCTTTTTTTTACAGAAATAGTTCCATTACCAACATCAGTGCATATTATTCTGGAGGAGTTTTGCAATAATTGGAATTAAAAAACGTTCCCCTTTCAGGGAACGTTTGAACCCAATGGTTGCCTTACCGATTGAACAATCTTTACCTTATTTATATCACCAGATCAATCTGTTGGACGGTTCCGGCGCTGCCGTCCTCTCTCAGAAAGACTCCGCTACGACGTAACTCGCCTTGGGATTGGTTGGCAGCATTCTTCATGCTAAATTGGGTATTGAGATTACCAAGGTAGATGGCGCCGACCCCCTTCTCCCCTAATGCGAATAAACGATCGTTGCCGTCCGGATCCTTGGTCCAGATCCGTAATTTTTCGTAAATGGCATCATTCTCGTCAATCCAGCCGTTATGATCTTGATCAAACGCTGTCAACTCCCCGAATCCATTCCCCGTACCCGGGCCAAACAGTTCCCTGCCGTTATTGATCGTTCCGTCCGCATTCCGGTCGAGGGCCAGAAATCCGCTGCCCGATTTCAGAAAAGAGATCTGATCCAAACTTCCATCGCTATCCAGGTCAAAACTAACTTTCGTTTCGTTTAATTCAGCGGCCCGGCCTTCAAAATTCACAACCAACGGGTCGGTCAATTCCCGGGTCTCTGTTACCGATGTACAATACTGCGATGCAAATTCCCGGCTCATATTCAACTCGGCGCTGAAATCGATGGTCTTTCCATCTGCAGTTTTGATGACCCCGCTTGCCTGAAAAGAAAGTTTTTCCGATTCTTGATAAGATACTTTTCGCTCAACCTGGACCAATTCCTTGGGCCGTTCTACCGGTAACACCATCCGCAGGCGGAGCCTGCCCCCACTGAGTATGCCCAACAACCAATCAAGGGTTTGGAATCGTACCCGCTCTCTGGGCGAGAGCCGGGATAAGGGATCATCCTGCACCCCAAAACCCGAGTTCTGCTTTGATTGCTCCAACCTCCTTTGGGCGGCCTTTGAGAAGTCCAGCAGATCGGTGGGCGGCTTCGTTTTCTGCTGGGCCGCAGGTAAGATCATCCGATGTTTCTGGACTTCTTCGACGCGATACATTTCCTGATACTCATGACTGGCATTCATACTGACCTGGTATTCGCTGATTTTCATCGAACTAACCCCTCCATCCATAGAGTTGTGATCTCATAAAAGCCTCGCTCCGAAGGGCTTTCATGAAAGTTCGACCTCCCTGTTGGAAACGGAATACAAAAACCGTTCCCAATTTGGTTATCGGCTAAAGTTGTATTTTCATTTTTAGGTCCCAGGTCTTAATTTTGGGGAGCAAACCGCAGATCCTTCCATATCGCTTATTTGGATCCATTGACAATTGTATCTAACCTTGGTATAATCATCTTGTATACAAAATACAGTATACAATTTTTAAAGGGGGTGTCTGGCAATGTTCTTCTGGCTGGAGCTTGAACTGAAATATCGAGAGGCAGAGCTGGAACGGAAGTTGATGAAACGCTGGAGTACGGATTACCGGCACCAGCCAAGCCTTTTCCGTTAATCACGTCTACAAGCTATAAAAAGCCTAATTGAACTATCCGGATGGAACGGTTCATTTAGGCTTTTTTGCTTTTCAGGGCAATCATTTTTCATTGAAAAACAGTGTTCCTACCCTATCCTACAGGCAAGAGAATCTGAAATTCCGTTCCCTCCCCTACCCGGCTTGTTACACGAATCGTTCCCCGATGCGCCTCCACAATCGCCTTGGTGATGGTCAACCCGATTCCCGAACCTCCGGTCTGGCGGTTGCGGGACTTGTCGGCCCGATAAAACCGCTCGAAGATATAGGGAAGATCTTCAGGCGCGATTCCACAACCGTTGTCTTTCACCGCAATTGTGATCGTTTCCGGGCCGGCCTCGAGCCGGATCGCCACTTCTCCCCCGGACGGGGTGAATTTCAAGGCGTTACTCAGTAAGTTAATGATGGCTTGACTCAGTTTATCCCGATCAGCCATTATCCTTAGATGATCTGCTGTAAACTTGAGTTTCACTCCTTTATTCCGGAATTCGGGCTCATAGTTGAGTAACAGCTGTTGAATCAGTTCGGCCGGATCAAACCTGGTCTTCACCAGGCTCGAATTATCACTCTCGTATTTGGCCAAACGTTCTAAGTCTTTCACCATCCGGTTGACACGCATAATCTCATCATGACAGACTTTCAAACGCTTTGAGTCGGGTTTCCAGATCCCGTCCAGCATTGCCTCAAGGTGACTTTGCAAGGTGGCCAGGGGTGTCCGAAGCTCGTGGGCCATATCGCCGGTGAGCCGCTTTCGTAATGATTCCTGTTGTTTGAGGCTCAAAGCCAGGTTGTTGACTGCCTCGATCAGTTGATTGACCTCCATGATACTGGTCCGGCTATCGCTCCGGGCATCCAGGTTGCCGCCGGCGATCTCCCGGGTGGTCTGAATGACTTTGGCGATCGGGGTACTCAAACGTTTCGCCATGAAACTACCGATGAATAAAGCCAGGAAGATAGCGAGTACGGTCACACCCAGCAGGATCCGATTCAAAGTGTTAATGAAGGCCAGATCGGTATCTTGAAAATAAAACGGCCCATAAAAACCGATATTGACAGTACCGACGGTCCGTGAATTCTTGACAACG
>DASVMB010000327.1:0-6969 GCA_036384575.1 Bacillota bacterium | reverse complement strand
CCAGCCCTGGCAATGGTGCAAGCCGGTATATCATAACTTGCAAAGCCCTCGGGCACAGGTGTATCGGCTTTCATAAAGGTTCCCACTGGATGTGGTAAAACCGTCGCTAATCAAGATGAATAACAGGCTGGAAACCATCGAAGGCGAGACTGTTAAACTTAATCCCGAGTCAAAGGCAGTATTCATAAAACAAGCCAATTAACTCAAAGGTAAATTAGGTATGGAATTTCAAAGAAAAGAGAGGAGTCAATTCAAGATTCCGCTCTTTTTTATTATAAGCGAATTATGTGTTCATATTTTCAATCCGTTAATTCTAATATTGCCAAAACATGCGCTGGATTTCGGCAGGGTCTGTCGTCCTGGTAAGGGCTAGGGACAGGAGAATGCTTGATTTTTGAGGGTTAAGGGTGTCGGAGACGATGAAGTTGCTCAGATCATCATTGTCAGCCCCGTATCTGGTTACAATACCGCTGCTTACCCGGGTGCTTCGAACCACGACCACTCCGTGTTCCTGAATATCCATAAAAGTATTTTTCATCATTTTTGACATATTTCCATTTCCCATACCGGCATAGACCAATCCTTTGGCTCCAGCGGCCACGGCGGCTTGCGCTAATGCACTCATGTTGCCGACATGTCCGTAAATGATTTCAACCGGAGGAAGACAAGTCAAGTCATCAATGATGAATTCACTCATATAGGTGTGTTTACGCGTGGGTTCCCTGTAGAAATGCGGTTCCCCTTCAATTAGGTATCCGATATACCCAAGTTCCGGAGCTTTAAAGCTATCCTGGAGGGAGGTGTTGGTCTTAGTAACCTCGCGGCTGGAATTGATGGAGTTATTCAGTGTTACTAAAACCCCCTTGCCGGTCGCCTCATCACTAGCCGCTAGAATAATGGCATTATATAGGTTCATCGGGCCATCGGAACTCAGCGCGGATGCCGGACGCATCGCCCCGACCACAACAACCGGTTTGTCGCTTTTTACAACCAAATTAAGAAAATAGGCGGTTTCCTCCAACGTGTCGGTTCCATGAGTCACAACCGCTCCATCAACTTGGGGGGAGGCCAGTAAGGCATTAATACGATTCGCAAGCGTAAACCAGATTTGATGCGTCATTTCAACGCTGTCAATCTGGGCAATCTGCTCGCTGGATATATTGGCGACTTTTCGTATGGGCTCGGCAATATCCTTCGTAATGGCTTCGATAGGCAGGATGGCCGGCTGATAGTTGGCAGTATCAGTGATCGAGCTGGAGACTCCGGCAATCGTTCCGCCGGTTGCAAGAATGACGATGTTCTTCATTGATAAATTCCTTTTTTAAGCTTATGAATGCGGGTGCATCACGCGAATAGTTAAATTATATCATATCCGGGTGAGGGGTATTCACTACTTAGAAAATACCTTTGGTACCAAAATATGCCGAGGAATGCAGCCGCTATGCAGATTGGGAGATGGTCGCGAAAAGCCTTAGATGATGATTTAAACGCGCGATTGCTAAAGTAATCCAACCCCATATAAAAGAATGGATTAATTCTGTATAATTATGGGGAGTAAACAATATCTGTCAGATTTTCGCGCGAAGTACGAGTCACACTGTTTAGGACGCCAACCAGAGGAGAAGTGGCAAATGATGACTAAGAGGAAACAAATCGTGGAAGTCTTAAACGCTTTTGATCCGCTGTTTGAAGATTTCTACACTTGGCTCGCAGGTCAATATGATCCGAGTTTCGGCGGGTTTTATTATGCAGTCAGTTCCAAAAAGTCGCCGGAATTCCAGCCGGATATTGAATCTACCGGTCAGGCGGTTCACATTTTAGGAAACTCAAATCTATTACAGCAGATGCCCGAAGAGATGAAAAACCAAGTTATTTCATTCTTCCAAAAACGTCAAACCCCGGAAGGTTATTTCTTTGATTTTCAGAATGATATGCGTAATTTTGAACGGATGGTTGGCAGGGCGATTATGTATAGTTGTACAGCACTTAACATGCTTGGTGGTCATCCGTTGTATTCGTTACCTGGCAGCGGGGAAAACCGTGACACATTACCGGATTGCTTAAAATCTTTAGCTGCTTTGAAAAAATGGATTGACGAGCGCCCCTGGCATTATGCCTGGATGGCTGGTGACAATATTCAGGCAATCGGTGTTTACCTGCGCGCTATACCGGAAGCGGAGGCCGAAAAATACATCGAATTCATTTGCAATTATCTGTTGGAACATCAAGACCCGCAAACCGGTTTATGGGGTGAAGGCAGGCCGTATGTCAGGATTTCCGGCGCATTCAAACTGGCATTATTCTATCGCGATATTGGTAAACCCCTGCCACGTGCAGAGCTTATCTATCAAAGTTTACTAGATACCCTGCACAATGATATTTCCGAAGATATGTGCTGGACCCGAAATCCGATTGACCTGTTGCGTGTTTTAAAAAGACAATTGGGCGACTATGCCGAAGATGACATTTTAGATATTTTAACGATCACTTATAAAAACTTGGAACAATACCTGAAACCTGACGGTGGTTTCTCACGCCATGTAAAATGGTCGTTGGAAATGGCGAATAATGTTCGCTTGGGGAAGGGATTGGCGGAAGGCGACATGAACGCAAGCACCCAGGCTTTACGGATTCGAAATACAGTCTATGAAATATCCGGTCAAATGGAGAAAATGAATCACCTGGAGCAATATGCCAGGGACTTTTATGATCGGATTATCCTGAAATAAAAAGAGAATGAACTGCCCCCCTTCAATGCAAAATCCCCGATTTTGGGCATACTGATAATGTAAAAAGGACAAATCAAAAAGGATGTTTATATAATGCCCGAAACCAAATTTACCAACCGCTTAATTTACGAAACATCCCCTTACCTTCTTCAACATGCCCACAATCCGGTTGATTGGTTCCCTTGGGGCGATGATGCATTTCAAAAAGCCAAAGCCGAAAATAAACCGGTTTTGCTTTCCTGCGGCTATTCGGCCTGCCATTGGTGCCATGTCATGGAGCGGGAGTCTTTTGAAGATCCGGAGATCGCTGCGCTGATGAATAAATATTTTGTCAATATCAAGGTCGATCGGGAGGAGCGGCCGGATATCGATCAGCTATACCAACAGGCTGTGGCGGCCATAACCGGTCAAGGCGGCTGGCCTTTGACAGTCTTTATAGATCATCAGGGCCGGCCGTTCTTTGGCGGGACCTATTTCCCACCCACGGCAAGTTACGGCCGAATGACATTCCCTGAGCTGATTGAGGCGGTTCATCAAAAATGGCTCTCGGAACAGGAACGGATTGCCGAGGCCGGACAGGAGCTGGTCGAGTATTTACGGGCGGAACCGGGATCCTCTCCTGAAACCGGGATACCCGGTCCCGAACTGCCGCTCCGGGCGATTGGCGAATTGGGCGGAGAGGTTGACCGGCAGAATGGAGGATTTGGCAGGGCTCCGAAGTTTCCCAACACTCCCGTTTTGGGACTTTTTTTGCGGGTGGGAACTGCGGCGGGACAAAAAGAAGCGGTGGATCTGGCCTTGTTTTCCTTACGCCGGATGGCGCGAGGCGGAATCTACGATCAGCTGGGCGGGGGCTTTCACCGTTACGCCACAGACGCCATTTGGCTGGTGCCTCATTTTGAGAAGATGCTTTACGACAATGCTCAGTTACTGCAGATATACACCAATGCGTTCCAAATAACACAAGAAGCGGAGTTCGGGGAGGTTGTCCGGGATACTGCAGCCTATATCCGCCGGGAGATGACCGCGCCGGAAGGAGGGTTTTACGCCACCCAGGACGCGGATAGCCCCGAGGGTGAGGGAAGGTTCTTCCTTTGGAGCATTGCCGAGGTTCAAAAGATATTGGACCCGGAGACAGCCAAACTTTTTATCAACCATTTCCGGATGACCGAGGCTGGAAATTTCGAGGGACTCAATATCTTGAACCGGCTGAATGAAACCGCGAACCCCAGTAAAGAATGGGAATACAACCGAAAACTGCAGCAAGCGCGGGCCGCGCTTCTGGCAGTTCGGGAAACCCGACCCCGGCCGTTCCGGGATGAAAAGATCATCACCTCATGGAATGGATTAATGATTGGAGCCTTGGCTGTAGTTTACCAGGTTTTCGGTAACCCGGCCGATTATCGCGCCGCCCAAAAGGCCGCCGGTTTTATTCTGGATAAGATGAGACCCGCCGCCGGACGGCTGGTCCGGGTTTATAAGGATGGTCAGGCTAAGGGGGCTGCGTTCCTTGATGATTACGCTTTTTTAGTCCGGGGACTTTTAAATCTGTACGAAACTGATTTTCGCCCGCTTTGGCTTGCAGAGAGTCTTGAATTGACAAAGACAGTTTTACGGAAGTTTGGCGATGGATCCGGTAAGTATTATTTAACTGCGGATGAACCGGGGCTCATTGCCCGTCCTCTTTCCGGGGCTGATCAGGCCATCCCGGGGGGTGTGGCGGTTCATTGTGAGAACTTATTAAGGTTGGCGGAGTTTACAGGAAAAACCGAATTGCGTGATGCCGCGGCGGAGATTTTGACAAGCTATGGCGAATCGGCCAAACGGAACGTCTGGGGTTACGCAAGCCTGATTAGGGCTTTGGACATGTATCACCGGTCCTTCAAGGAGTTTGTGTTTGTCAGCGAAACTCCCGCGCTTCCGGAAATCCTGGTTAAACTGCGCAAGCTCTATCTACCATATCGGATTTTGGCCCGTCAAGTGCAAAACGATGGGGATTCATCCGAGACACAGGCCGATCATCCCGCTCGAGATTTGTTTACCGGGCGGACGCCTGTTAACGGCAAACCCACTTGTTATATATGCCACGATCAGCATTGTCTGCCGCCGGTAACGGAATGGGAAGATCTTTGCGGGATCCTGGAACAGCTGCAACACCAAGAGAACAGGCAATAGGCATCGCACCCTGCGGGCGCGGGCAACAGGCAATAGGGAAAAGGCAACAGGTATGAGTAAGTCAAGCGGAAGGAGACTTGACCCGGCTGATTCATTGATTTACTTCATCGAAATACCTACATTTTGTTGCCTGATCCCTGTTGCCTTGGTAAAATAAGGCTATCAATTAGTGCGGAGGGTTGGATGCATCCACTAGAACTTTTAGTCCCTGCCGGGAATCTGGAGAAATTACGGACCGCTTTTTTATATGGAGCGGACGCTGTCTACATCGGAGCAGAGGGACTGAGCCTCCGGGCCGGACAAGCTGAGTTCGGACCGGAAGAAATAAAAACCGGGGTTGATGAAGCCCACCGGTTGGGAAAACGGGTTTACACAGCGGTGAATATTTTCGCGCAAAACCGTGATCTGGCGTTAGTCGCGGAGCAGTTGGGGCTTTTGGCGAGTATTGGTTGCGACGGGGTGATCGTGAGTGATCCCGGAGTCATCCGGATTGCCCAAAGGGTGGCCCCGGATTTACCGCTTCATTTGAGTACTCAGGCGAACACCACCAATGTTGAATCCGTCCGGTTCTGGAGAGATCAGGGTGTAAAGCGGATCATTCCCGCCCGGGAACTGAGTATTGCCGAAATCGCCGCCATAGCTGCGGCAGTACCCGAAATCGAGCTGGAACTCTTTGTGCACGGTGCGATGTGCCTTGCTTATTCGGGCCGTTGTTTGCTATCGGCGTACCGGACCGGTCGCAGTTCCAACCGGGGGGATTGCACTCACCCGTGCCGTTGGGAACACCTGCTGGTTGAGTCGACCCGGCCGTATGATCCGCTTGTTTTGGAGGAAGATAATCGTTACAGTTACATATTAAGTTCCAAGGACCTTTGTCTGATGGACCGACTTCCAGAAATGTTAGGGGCGGGTGTCAAAAGTTGCAAGATTGAAGGCAGAATGAAATCCGTTTATTACATAGCTGTGGTAACCCGGACTTACCGTTGGGCTTTGGAAACGTTGTTTAAAGATCCTGCAACGTACCAAACCCGCCCCGAGTGGTTCGCGGAATTGAGTAAGATTTCGAATCGCGGATATACTCACGGGTTCTTTGACGGTGTTCCCGAAAACAATATGCAAAATCCGGAGGTCAAATACTTTCAAAGCCACGATCTGGCCGGAACGGTACTATCCTATGAAAGGGAGGGACGGGTTCTGGTAGGGGTACGGAACCGGATCACCCGGGAGGATTCGCTTGAGCTGTTATTGCCGGAGACCACCATCCGGCTGGATTCCAAGCAAATGGTCGATGAACACGGCCTGCCGCTTGACCAAGCCCATAACGGGTACCGGGTTTACCTTCCGGTTTCCGAACCGGTTCCGGCCGGGACAGTCATCCGGAAACAGCTCCTTGAATCGTAACAGATTGTCTTTTCTCATGAAGATGAGAATGGTTGGAAAAACAATTCTAAAGTATACTGCTACTTTACCGAAAATAATAGTACTAATCAATCGAGGTGACATTGATGATCAAGATACTTGGAACCGTGGAGAAATGGATTCAAAATTCTTTTTTCTCACGGTGGAAAGTTTTTTTTCAAATTTTGACTATCATTCTGGTGATGGTTTTTTTTATGGGGTTTCAGGGTTATAATAGCATTCGAATTATTAATAGCATGCAATCCCAGGTGCAGAAGATTTTCAATGAAAATGTAAAATATATGAACGATATCAGTAACATTCGTGCTGATATCAAAACAGTTCAGCAACATTATTTTGAGAGTATTCACGGTATACAATCGGTGACTAGCGTCAAACGGGATATTGACCAGCTAGATGAGAAAATTCAAATGCTTAGCTCGGTCGATTTGAAGACATGTCGAGATCTCCAAACGGAACTCAAAAAGGTACGCCAGATTGTAGAAAACGGCGCCAGTGATGCCGGTTATGATCAACTCAAGCAGTCCGCCACCATGATGGATTTGCAGATTGGGGCTTTGAATAGTCAACTCCTTTCCAAGGGCATTCAATCCATGGCGGGCAACAATGCATTTTCCCGGGCCTCCAGGACGGACACTATTTTTGC
>DASVMB010000326.1:0-2839 GCA_036384575.1 Bacillota bacterium | reverse complement strand
TCAGAAGGTTATCATCCCCACCCCAAACTTAGTTTTGGTCCGGCCTTGGCGTTAGGCATCGCAAGTACCAGTGAATATTTCGATGTGGGGCTCGGGCGGGAAATGGAGCCTGCTTCGATTCAGAACTCTTTGAACCAAGTTTTACCCGAATCTCTACGGATTACTGCGGCCGGCCGCCTAAACGAACCGGTGATACCGCTAAACGCACTGATTAATCGCGCCGCATACCGAATTGAATTGACAATGGTTCCTCAATCACTGCCCGGGGTCAAGGCCGATTTGGCCGCCATCATCTCTAAACAAGAACTTGTCGTCTCCCGGAACACCAAGACCGGCCAAAAAATGGTCAATATTCGGCCATTGTTGCATAACTTAACTATGGTAGAGACTTCTGAGGATCCGGGTGATAGAGCCCATGTTTTGTTTGTCTTCGACATCAGCGGCGAGATTGGTAACAACGGCAATCTCAGACCCGATGAGATCACCGGGCTCATCAAACAACCCCTGACGGTGTCGGGTATCACCCGGATTGGCTTATGGCGCGAGGAACGGGGAATGATTATTAAACCGATGGATTTATGTGTGCAAAGGCCGAAAATTCAATGACCAAGGAAATTTTGGTAAATATCGGAATCGATGAGGTTCGCGTGGCAATGCTCGAGGATGGAGGCCTGGCCGAATTTTCGGTGGAACGCTCCGATGAGCAGCGCCGGGCGGGGAACATTTACCGGGGAAGGGTAAAAAATGTCCTTCCGGGGATGCAGGCTGCCTTTATTGACATCGGGGAGGAGAAAAACGCCTTTCTCTATGTGGACGATATTGTCTCCCGAAACCGTGAAAACGGGGGTGCGCCTCCCGCCCAGAAGCCGTCCATCCGGGAACTGCTCCATGAAGGACAAGAACTTATCGTCCAAATGATTAAGGAACCGATAGGCACCAAGGGACCTCGCGTAGTAACCCAGATTACCATTCCCGGCCGGTATCTGGTACTGGTTCCCGGTGAAGATTATATCGGAGTATCACGCAGGATTGATAGCGAGGCTGAACGGGACCGACTGAAGGCAGTTGTCTCCAAATTTAAACCTCCGGAAGTTGGGTTGATTGTCCGGACCGCCGCCGCTGAAGCCGAGACCGGTGATCTCCAAAGCGAGTATGAGTTCCTGATCAATGTCTGGAAAAAGCTGCAACGCAAGACCAAAAAGGGTCCATGTCCGGCTTTGCTTTACCGGGATCACGATCTCCTCTATCGAGTACTCCGGGATTACCTGAGCAAGGATATAAACAGGATCCTTATTGATGAGTTGGATGCTTATACCAAAGCCCAGGAGCTCATCAAAAGCCTGGCGCCCTCCCTTAAAAACCGGATACAACTCTATAGCGACGAACAACCGCTTTTCGAAAGATTCAATGTCGAACAACAACTGGCCAAGGCTCTGAAACGCAAGGTTTGGCTGGATTGCGGAGCTTACTTGGTTTTCGATCAGGCCGAGGCGCTGATTGTGATCGATGTCAACACCGGTAAGTTTACCGGTTCCACCTCTCTTGAAGATACGGTCTTTCAAACCAATATCATGGCGGTGGAGGAGATCGCTCGTCAGATCCGGCTGCGCAATCTGGCAGGGATCATCATCATTGACTTTATCGATATGGTTTCCGACGCCGAGCGGGCGAAAGTCATCGAGAAACTCAAGGCTGAGTTTGAACGGGATAAGATTAAAGCGAATATTCTGGGCTTTACTTCGTTGGGGCTTTTGGAATTAACCCGTAAAAAGGTTAAACAGAGTTTAAGAGAAATTTTGCAAACCGAATGCGAGTACTGTGATGGCACCGGGTATCATGCCTCAATGGAAAACTATGCCTATCAGGCAATACGTACCATGCAACAACTGGCGCAACGAAATGCGGCTGAGGCCTTGCTGCTGGCGGTGAATCCCCGGGTCGGTTCGATCTTAATCGGACCCGGCGGTGCCAACCTGGAAAAAATGGAGCGGACCCTTAATAAAACCATATTCATAAAGGGTCAAGAGTGTTTAAGCTTTGATCAGGTCCATATCCTCGCTTGCGGGACCAAAATGGAAATAGAGAGTCTGGCCTTGCCGGTACGCGAGGGCGCCGAACTCGATCTGAAAGTAACTGAAACCCATATCGCCAATCCTGGTGACGGGATCGGCCGGATCGAAGGGTACATCATCAATGTGGAGGGCGCCGGAAACCGGGTAGGCCGGACGGTTCGGGTCCTCGTCACCAAGACTTTCAGGACTTACGCCAAAGCGAAAATCATCGGTTAACGTTGACTTCCGCTTCGGAACATGGTAATATTATCTTCGTGGGTTTTTGAGATGTGCGTCGTCAAATGGCGTACGCGCTTGCATCCCACCGTGCCCGTGGTTTACCAGGACACGCAACCGCTCGGGAAGGTTTTAAATCTCCGGAACCGTTAAGGCCGGAGTACCGAAACGGCGAGTCTAGTGCGAGGAGGTGTAAACAAATGTATGCTGTAATTGAATGCGGTGGGAAACAATACCGGGTTCAGGAAGGTGAACGCGTAAGGGTCGAGAAGATCAAAGCGGGAATCGGTGAAAACGTCACCATTGACAAAGTGTTGCTGTTGGGCGGCGAAAAAACCGTTGTCGGCACTCCGTTCGTTGAAGGCGCCGCGGTGACCTGCAAAGTACTGAATCAGGATAAAGACGCCAAAGTTTTGGTTTTTCATTACAAGGCCAAAAAGAATATCCGGAAACGTTACGGCCACCGGCAGCCTTTTACCGATCTTTTGGTAGAGAATATCGTGGGATCCGGTTTCACCGGTACTCCGAAAACCGTCAAAACCGTGAAGACT
>DASVMB010000325.1:0-6181 GCA_036384575.1 Bacillota bacterium | reverse complement strand
AGTCTTCAGCAATCTCCCCGGTTTGAAGCGGCACGATTCCCTGATAAGGCTCCCCGATTCCGAGCTCTTTGGTTACGACCAATTCCCCCTTACCGACTGCCTTCCCGACATCGAACTTCCCCATGGAGTTTAAATCCAAGTCCACCTGGGGATTGTCCAAATATCCTTTGACCGTGCCGCGCTGATTGGATACAGCCATCAGCTTCCCCAGGGGCCCATCACCGCAGACTTCAACGGTCAAACGGCGTAAATTATCGGCCATGACCCCCAAGATGATAGTCCCGGTCAGAACACGTCCCAAAGCGGCGCTGGCGGTTGCCCAGGTTTGATGAATCCTTCGGGCCTCCTCCACCAAACCGGTGGTGCTGGCGGCGTAAATCCGAACTGTATCCACAGCCGTCGTTCCAATGATTAAAGAGTCTTCCATGATTACCTCTCAATATCGATTTGTTCTCCGTCATAGCCCGGCCTTATTCCCTCCGGAAGCACGCCGGAGAGCTCGCGATGAAGGAAATCGTGGCAAATATGAGTAAAAAGACATCGCCGCGGTTTTAATCGCCGGATCAATTCCAACCCGGCTTCGAGGTTCAGATGGGTGGGATGGGGGCGGAATCGTAAAACTCCCAAAACCAACAGATCCAAATTCTCAAGCAAGGACAAGCTGGCTTGCGATATCTCACTGCAATCGGTAATATAAGCGAAACCCCCGATCCGATAACCCAGTACCGGTATGGCTCCGTGCCGTAATGGTATGGGAGTAATACGGACCCCGTTAGCGGTAAACTCCCCGCTCACCTCATGGAGGTCGATTCGAGGTTTACCTCCCCCCACTTGAGCCCGGGGATCAAAAATATAGGAGAACATCCGGGCAATTTGGACGATGGTATCATGATTGCCGTATACCGGGATTGTTTGGTTTTGAAGTTCATTGAAACGTCGTAGATCATCAAATCCGCACACATGATCCGCATGGCAATGAGTCATAAGCACCAGATCCACCCGCGAGACCCGGTTTTTCAAAGACTGCAAGCGAAACTCGGTGGCGGTATCGATTAATATGCCCGGACCGTTCTCACCCATACACACATAAGCCGAGGAGCGAGTACGAAAATCCCGGGGATCCGTAGAAGTGCAAGTCGGGCATTCACAACCTAAAACCGGAACTCCATGAGAGGTTCCGGTTCCAAGCAAAGTAATTCGCATATAATTCCTCATGATCTATGGGGATGCCAGGCGACAAAATAAAAGAATCTTTACTGTAAGGAGATTCTCCGGCCGCTCTCGCTCTCGATCCCGTGCTGAGCGTTGAGATGCTCGCGGTAGGTCCGACTAAAAATATGGTTACCATCAGGCTTGGCCACGAAATATAAATAACTAACCTGCGCTGGATTGGCAGCCGCCTTTAAAGAAGCCAGACCGGGATTGGCGATGGGTCCCGGCGGCAAACCGTAATGAAGATAAGTATTATAGGTGGAGTTGACCTGTAAATCCTTATCGTATAACCGCTTTTTCCGGGTTCCCAAAGCATACTGTACGGTGGCGCAGGACTGCAAGGGGTAGCCCAAACGTAACCGGTTATAAAATACGGCCGCGATTACCGGGCGTTCCGGATCGTGCTTGGCCTCCATCTCCACCAGGGAGGCGACGATCAAAATCTGGCGTTTCCTGGCCGGGGAAAGTTTCCCGAAATTCCGGCTGAAAACTTCCTTAAACCGGTTCAACATCACTGTGATGATCTCCTGGTCAGTGACAGGGAGGACTAAATTATAGGTATCCGGAAACAAGTAGCCCTCGGGAAAATTATCGCCGAGTGTCGCCGGAGCCATATCTCCCAAAATACCGGTGATAAGTTGCCGATCTTTCAAACGAGCCAAAAAACTCTCCGGGTTGACCAATCCTTTTTCACCCAGGAGCGCCGCGACCTCTTTTACTGTTAACCCTTCGGGAATGGTCAGCCGAATTTCCTGGGGGGTGCCGCGTTGCAAAACTTTTGTGATTTTGGAAACAGACATTCCCGGACTTAAACGATACCACCCGGCCTTGGCCATCCGGCCTTTGGGGTGAATCCGCACGTACCATTCGTAAACGAACCGGTTACGGATATAACCTTCCGACTTTAAAGCCCGGGCCACTTCCCGCAAGGAAGAGCCGTAACGAACCTTAAAAATCCCGGCTTGTTTCGCGCCAAATTGAGGCGGATTCATATTCCAAAAGAAACCTATTCCCAGGATGACGATAAAGACAAATGAAATGATAATTCCACCCCCGAGCCGAGGGTGGTTTTTCAAAAAATCCGGTACATAGGCGCAAATACGTTTACAAAAGGAGGTTAACCCTTTGATAGCCGTACGGCACATATTACGGATATTCTCAAACCAAGAGGTTAGTTTCAGCACGCTTTGCTCATCCTCCTGGTTTTATTATACTAAAAAACAGCCGTCTTGACAAATAAACAGTTATTAGTTATTCGGATCAGTTATTGTTGCGGGTTAATCAGGGTTGAAAATTAATGTCTCACTTATTACTTCTCCGGTTCCTGGTCCGTCTCCTCTTCTTCCGCTTCCTCGTTCATTGTATCCAGAAGTTCGCAAACCTTGGCAAACTCGTCATCATCCTCAATATCCACCAAGACCTCCTCACCGGCCTCGTCGGTCTCCAAACGGAAAATCACCGCTTCCTCCTCTTCCTCGCTGGGCTGGACTTCCGGGACCATTACCGCATACTTCACGCCATCCATCTCCACGATGTTCAACAGATTAAACCGGTGTTCATGTCCTTCTTCATCTACCAGTGTGACCCAGCTGTTTTCTTGTTCCGTCATTTGATTGACCTCCTCGAAATTTTCCTATCTCTTTATATTATCAGCGGCGGGAATCTAAAAAATTCTGTAAAATAATCGCCGCAGCCAGCTGATCAACCTTAACACGGCGCTTGCGACGGGAAAGATCCGCCTCAAGCAGCACCCGATGGGCTGAGATGGTCGAGAGCCGTTCATCCCAATAAACGACTGTCAAACCCTCGTTTTCCTCAAGGGTTTTACCGAAATTCCGTACCTTTTCGGCCATCGGACCCTCGCTGCCGTTCATATTCTTAGGCAATCCCAGGACCACGCCTTCGACTCCATAAGTATGTATCAGTTCATGGAAAAATTCCAGATCCTTTCGCAAGGAAGCGGAGCGTTCCCGAAAGGCATATGCCTGAGCCGTAAGCTCCAACGGGTCGCTGAAAGCGATCCCGATCCGGCGTTCACCGCAGTCCAAACCCATCCACCGCATTGCAACCCCCGCCCCTACATAATTTTTAAACAAAAATCCGGGCAAACCCTGGCACAGTAACCGCAATGCATACACCGGGCTTGATCCACGGCAACCCGGCCGTTTACCAGGCTGAGCGCGCCAAAGCCACACCGTGACACACAACGGCCGCAACCGTGACACCAATCGGCGATCCGCAGAAAACGTTTGGTTCGACCCACTTCCGCAAGGAGCGCCTTGTCAGGGGTGGTTCCGGATATCAATTCCAAATTGAGCCTGACTTCGGCCAAGGATTGCATGCCGATGGCCATGGAGTCCGCCAAATCAAGTCCGGTAATGAAACGGATCGCGGCTGGGGCATCACCGTTTAGGTGACCGCCGGCCAGAACTTTCATCGCGTAGATTCCCTTACCGAATTCTTTAGCAGTTTGAAGGGCGGCAATCATCTCAGCCACCGAACCGTCGCGGATCCCGATACCCTCCCGGTTGATCAACGGGTGGATTACATCAACCGCCGGTTCGGTTGCCCCGGCCCGTACTCCAGCTACAGTATGAGTGGAGATTGCTACCGCTCTAATGATTCCCTGCGCTTTCGCCTGACAGAGGTAGTCCAGAGCCCCCCGGTGTCCCCGAAGAGTTGCCTCACTCTCTATCTCATGAATTCCGAAGATGTCGATCCAGTCCCGGTTAAGGGCGGTCCGGGCAAGATCTATACTCCGGCGCATCTCGGCGAAGGTCACCGCGTACGAGCGGCTGGAAATGACCATCTGAGGACGGCTTTGAAGTGCTATGGCTAATGGCTCGTAGTTCTGATAGAGTTCCGCTGTGTCGAAGAAATTGACCCCAAGATCGTAGGCGCGGAGGAATAACTCCGCCGCTTGCTCCGAAGGGCACTCCTTTTGAATGGGGCTAAGCGCGAGAGTGCCGAAGCAGAGTCGGGATACCATGATACCGGTATATCCCAAAGGATTCGTCTCCATTACCTGGCACGGGCTCCGGCTGGAAAAATCACCTTGATTTGAAATGGGAACCGCGGCAGTTTGTCCCCTCCGGTTTTCAAGTTGATCTGGGAGGTGGCGATCTCCTCTTCGCCCAGCAGGATGGTTTTTGCCTTCCCGAGCGATTGACCGCCGATTAACTTCTTGATCTTGTCCTGATCAAGCACTCCCCGGATCTGTCCCCGAGCCGACAGTTCCAGGTCGGCCCAGTCCGTACCGGAAGAAATCACCTTGGCGGAGACCGTCTCCACCGGCCGGCCGGTGGATTGGAATCCCGCGGGGAGCAGCCGCTCCAATTCGTGATTGAGAAGCTTATTGATTTCCACCCGGTAGGGAGCAAGCACCGCGATACGGTATTCCAAATTGGTTTGAACAGTATCAGCCTCTGCCCCGATATCCGGACCATACGTAATCTGCAAGACTTCATTTTTCACAAGTTCCGGAAGATACAGATAATCCTGGCCAACCAGCCCGGATACGGCGTCCGGAACCAGTAACCCCATTTGCTCTCTGGCTTCGGCATCACCCTTTTTGGTATCCTCCAGTGTCACCACACTGATCTGTTTATCTGCCCCATTCTTTGTGGGAGTGGGATTTGTCACTTTAAGAACCCGTCCGAATTTTCCCTCAAGAAGGGTGATGGATTTGGCGGGTTGATTGCCGATGACTCCTTTGACTGCCGCAGTAACTGTGACCTCAGCCCGGCCGTATGTAACCCCCGCCTCGATCCCCGAATCGTACTGCACCTTTTTTGCGGGTACTAAGAGCGGCCCATCGGTGAGATAACGAACCCCGGCGCGACCCATGAGTATGCTACCCTTGGGCAGCACCACCGGCTGATTGCTGCTATTGGTGAAAAGTACCTTACCTGTGGCTGGTGTGACACCGATATTTTTCTTTCCTGTTGCCACGGTCTGAACTTGAATCGAATCGGTTTTCTCCAGAATATTTGCGGGAAGCTTACCGGTGAGCGTCTGGTCATCCCGGAAAAGGCTACTGGTTCGGGCGGTGACTAGAAATTGCCTGTCGGTGACCTTTGGGTAAACAGTGACAATCGCCTTAGGCTGGAAAAACCACCAAACCGCCAAGGTGATCGTAAAAAGCGCGATTAGGACCGCCGGAATAAAGCCCCGTCCGGACTGTCTCTCTCCCCGGGAAATCCCGGTGGAATTGACAACCGGAACAGTGGCGGACTCGGGAGCGGCGGCCATCTCATCCGCGCTGCGGCGGACTGCGGCATTTATGCCCCCGCTGAGCTGTACCGTTTCATCGGAGTCCTTTTCCGCAAGTATCTTACGACTCTCATCTTCCTTCCATGTCGGAATTCCCAGTCGTTTTGCCAGAGCCGCCACAACCGGATCGGTGGTGGCGATGACGAAATCTTTCTCAGCTTCCTCGGCATAAAATTTCAATAATCGCAAGTTGATTTCATCATGGAACAGCGCCGCTCCGACCGGGGTTCCATCGGGTGTATCCCCCGGTTCAGTTTGGAGCGGTACCTCCAGAACCAGTTGCTTCTCGGTACTGTTGACCATCAGTTTGACCAATTGTTCGATTCGTAATTCGGGGCCGATAGGAATCCTTTGAATTCCGCTACTCATTGCGTGAATCTCCTTTCGGACGCGCACGGCTCATCTTTATACACCCATTCCTTAAAGATCACCTGTAACAGCATGAATGCCCCAAAGATAAACATGGTTGCCACGGCCACTATTCCTGAGTCGTTAACCACCAGTGCTATCAGAGCCGTGAATGTCAAACCCAGAATTCCCCGCATAATGCCGGGATGGTTTTTAATTAACCGTGCTAGAACCGTAGGTGGTTTTTTATACAGCAAGGGGATGGCTACTAATATTGCCAATAACACCTTGGCCCATTGAGTATAACCGATGAGACGCATACCCATTTGCCATTTACGAATCAATACGG
>DASVMB010000324.1:0-4138 GCA_036384575.1 Bacillota bacterium | reverse complement strand
CCGGGGCCTTTACCGCCGCCATTCGGTCCGCAGCCGCCTGCGGCGGTACGGTAATCGTTCCGGCCGGTGAATTTTTGACCGGCCCGATTACCCTTGAGAGCAATCTATCTTTATGGCTCGACGCCGGATCCCGGATTGTTTTCTCATCCAATCTTGCGGACTATCCGGTCATCTTTTCCCGCTGGGAAGGCAGGGACGGGAATGTATACTCGCCCCAGATCTATGGCCGGGGTCTGGAGAACGTCACCATCAGCGGAAGCGGAACCTTAGACGGACAAGGTCAATCTTGGTGGCGCCTGTTTCGTGAGAAGCGACTGGACCACCCCCGCCCCCGTCTGATCAGCCTTGAGGACTGTTCTCATATATTAATTGAAGGAATCCGGCTGGTCAATTCCCCGTCCTGGACGATTCATCCGCTGTTTTGTAGAGATCTAGCCATCACCGGGGTAAAGATCGACAACCCTGCCGATTCGCCAAATACCGACGGAATTGACCCCGATTCCTGTCAAGACGTGCGGATCGAAGAATGCCAAATCGACGTCGGAGACGACTGTATCGCCATCAAGTCAGGGACCGAGGCTGCCAGTAAAAAAGTAGCCTCCGAAAAGATCGTCATCGCGCACTGCATCATGAGACACGGTCACGGCGGCGTGGTGATGGGCAGCGAGATGAGCGGCGGGATCAGCGATGTAACCGTAACGGACTGCACATTTTACGGAACAGATCGCGGCATCCGGATTAAATCCCGTCGGGGACGGGGCGGAACCATCGAGGACATCACGGCCCGCCGGATCACCATGGAGAAAGTGGCCTGTCCTTTGGCGATCAACCTTTTTTACAGATGCGGCCCGGGAGGAGATGACGAGATCGTCCGTGACAAGAACCCCCTCCCCATCGGCGAAAAAACACCGATAGTAAGGGGAATCATTCTTGAGGAGATTACCGCCAAGAATGTAGGAATCGCCGCCGGATTTTGCTACGGCCTTCCCGAACAGCCCGTCACCGGACTCCACTTGCGTGATATCCGGGTCGAGTTGAGCGAATCCGCCACACCGGGACTTCCCGAGATGATGCTGGATATTGAGCCAATAAGCCGTAAAGGATTTATTGGTTTCAACCTAAAAGATGTCACGTTTGAGCAAGTCCGGGTATCCGGGCAACAAGGACCGGCCTTTGAGATCACTCAATCCGATGAGGTCCGTTATATCAACAGTCCGGAGAATTAGCGCGCTGTATCTTATCTGTCTCCGGCCAAAGCGCGTTCTTTTTCAACCCCGGCCAGTATAAACGGACCGAGCCCTTTGTAGTCGTCGCTGACCACCGGTTCGCCGATATAATAACTAAAGGTTCCATCCCGATAAGGTTGTTCGGGACTATACCTTCCCAAACCCGCCACTTTGCAGATTCCGTCCAAATGCACCCACCCCTGTTCATCGAGGCGGACAAATTGCCGGATCATTCCCTCGAAACTTGCGAGTGCCCGGGTTTTATAGTCGGAACCGAGATACCCCAGGCGTGCTCCTTTCAAAAACGCATAGCTGAACATTGCGGATGCGGAGGCTTCAAGGTAGTTCCCGGCGCGCTCCCCCTGATCGAGCACCTGATACCAGAGACCGGTAGAAGGGTCAACCACCCGGATAAGCGCCGCAGCAATCTGGCCCAGGTTTTCCTGGAGTTGCTCCCGGGCAGGGTGGGTTTGAGGCAAATAATCCAATACATCGACCAGGGCCATAGTGTACCAGCCCATGGCACGTCCCCAGAAACAAGACGAACAACCGGTGACCGGGTTGGCCCAACTCTGGCTTTTGCTCTCATCCCATCCATGGTAGAGCAAACCGGTCTTTTCATCCTTGGTATGATGATATACCGAGAATAGTTGGCCTGCCAGATCCTCAAATCTGTCCGGTTCATTAAAGAGCGCCGCATATTCCGCGTAAAACGGAGTCGCCATATACAAACCGTCCAACCAAACCTGATGAGGATAGATCTGTTTATGCCAAAACTCTCCCTCACCGGTACGGGGCTGCATCCGCAATTGTTCCCGGATGAGCCGGGCTGCCCGGGCATATCGGGAGTCACCGGTTTCCCGGTACAAGAAAAGCAAGGCCTTCCCGGAATTCACTTGATCCAAATTATAATCTTCTCGCCGATAGGTGTGGATATTGCCCTCCTCATCAACGAAGTGGTCCACGCTTTTTTTAATATACTCTAAATACTTGGGGTCACCACTGGCACGCCAGACCTGTTCTAACGCTTTCAAGATCACTCCCGCCTCATAATTCCATTTTTCCGCCAGAACCGGCCGGCGGGCGAGGATCGTATCGGCGGTCCGGATCGACCAGTCCCAATCGAAAGTGGCTTGTGGTTGATTTTGCATCGGTTGATAACCTCACTTAAATAGATTCGGGTGCGGATTTCTGCCACTTTCATTATAGCGTGACCCGGCAGGACATTTCGTGCGAATATTGCCTTTACTTTTAAAAATGCGCATTACTTGCGCATGGAATCGCGTCGTGGGCTATCTCGGCCAGTTTCCGTCTGACTGGTTCCAATTTCACGACAATGAACCGCCAAGGGTAAACGTTTATTACAACGGATTCCTCAGCGTATCCACAGGGGCGTAATCGTCCGTGAGCAACGTCGCCTTGGCGAGCCAGGTTTTGTTACGAATCCACGCGCCATCGGCCAATGTCTTTACATATTCCGGAACATTTTCCTTGATCGCTCCCGATGCATATAGGGCGCTAGCGCGTTTACGCCATGTCGCGGCATCCCAATACCGAGAGTCTGCCGTGGCCACCAAAATCACATTGTTTTCCGCATAGTCATTCTTTCCTTCCCAATTCCAGGTCGGAAAAAGATAGGTTTGGGGGAAAACCGACTTAATGGTACGAGTCATCGAGCTGAGTAACGGGCTTGCAGGCCCGGCGAAGGCGCCGATGATGTTGGAGACCACCACTCCATCGCGGGAGAGCGTTTTACGAACTGCGGCCACAAATTCTCTGGTTGTCAAATGGTATGGAATGGAACTGGCGGTATAGGCGTCGATAATCACCATGTCATAAGGATCCGTCTTACCCGCCGCAATCTCCCGGGCCGTTTTTTCAACGAAGATCCGGCCATCCTGGGCGAAGATTCGTAACCTGGGGTCATCCGGCAGTTGAAAATACTTTCGCGCCACTTTCACGACCTCGGGGTCAATCTCCACCACATCGACAGCCTTTAACGAGGGATAATCATTGAGAAACTTCTTGGGCGCCGAGCCCCCGCCCAGTCCGATGAATAACACACGGGACGGTTGGGGGTGGGCGATTACCCCCACATGTAGGTATGATGTATAAAGAAAGGCCATTTCCAAGGGGTTTTCCAAATCCATTTCGCTTTGGAAGGATTCATCAAAATGCAACCGACGCCAGTTGGTGTCCTGAACCACCCGGATGTGATGGTAGAGGGAGTCGCGCTCGTAGAGGGTTTTATAACCCCACTCCTCACCCACCCGCACCGAAGCTAGAACCCATAAACCGCTTAACGACAAACCGCCCAGTATAACAAGGCAGATCATGATGTTGGTCCCTTTCAAGGCGGCCCGACCGTTTTCGCCGGAGTCACTCCCGGTGTGTCGCCGGGCTACCAGAAATACCACCAGTGCCAGAACTAATAGGATGATTCCCAGGGTATGTACAATATTACGAACGCCCATGACCGGAATGAGGAAAAAAGAGGTTAACAGGGTGCCAAGAATACTTCCGCCGCTTGAGATCGCCGACATGAAGCCCGCGGTGTTGCCGATGGTCGTCAGGTTGCGGCTCGATAGCTTAATGCCGAACGGTGAAATGGTCGCCAACAAGACGCTTGGCACGAAGAAAAAGACCATCGATACCAAGAGCGAACCAAGCCTCGGTTCCAGCGTGATCACCGAATCACTCATGGATTTTGCCCAAAAAGGCAGGAACCCGATATAAACCCCGGCACATGCCAGGACGAGTCCCATGACCCGGTAATTGGGGAATTTGTCGGCGATCCGGCCTCCGTAATAATAACCCAAAGTGAGCGCAGTCATTACCACCACAATCAAAGATCCCCAGATATAAATGGAGGATCCGAAGGTAGGGGCAAGCAGCCGACTGCCCACCATTTC
>DASVMB010000323.1:0-3886 GCA_036384575.1 Bacillota bacterium | reverse complement strand
ATCCAAGATTTCTGCTTGGCAGATCGGTTTTTTCATGGTAAAATTAATTTGCTTATAAATAACCCCGGAAGCGTCGCGCACGCACGCTTCGGCCCGGAATAGGGAATATATCCGGTGTAAAAATAGGCAAAAAGGAGCCGCCAATGAGGAGATAGTAGCATTCCAAACCGTAAAAAGCCTGAGTTCTACATTACGGTAGGATGTTACATTTCCTGACGACGGTTTTTTGTTATCCTCCTCCTAATAAATCCGGCACATCCGGTTTTAAAAGATCATGTTTTACCGACTCTCCTTTTTTGGATTCAGGAGATATTTGGATCCAGGAGATATCGGTAGAAACCGGGTTTTATGAAAAATCCCTGGAGAATGAAGATAAAAACGGCGTGGAGCATCCTACCATGAAGGAGTGGTATGGATGCTTTTGTTTTCAGGTGAAAAACTTGAAAAAAACTTCGGAGAATGTGAGGTCTTTCGCAATATATCCTTTGAGATCACCCGTTTGGAAAGGGTCGGCATCGTCGGTCCGAACGGTGTTGGAAAAACCACGCTTTTAAAGGTGATCGCAGGGGAAGAATCCCCTTCCGCCGGATTGCTACGTTTCTTTAGTCCGGTTTCAATTTCCGTTCTCAATCAATACTGCCCTTTTCCATCTGCTCTCCAGGTAGAGCAGGCCGTGCAAAATGCGGCTCCCTCCGGAAGCCCGGTATCCACCGAGGAGATTCTGAAAAAATTCGGTTTTGCAAACTTAGGTGACCGGAAGATCGGCGATTTGAGCGGAGGCGAAAAAACCCGGCTGCAACTGGCCTGTATCTGGAGAGAACCCGCCGATCTGTTGCTTCTGGACGAACCCACCAATCACTTGGATCTGGTTCAGCTTGATTGGCTGGAGGGATTTATCCGGGAATATCCCGGTACAATCATTCTGGTCTCCCATGATCGTTACTTCCTGGATCGCACCGTCAGCCGGGTTCTGGAGCTCAGCCCTACCGGCATGGCTTCATTCCCGGGCAACTATACCAACTACCAACGGATCAAAGCCGAACAGCGGGCTCGGGATGAAAGGCTCTTTGCCGAACAAGCGAGGCAGGCCGTAAAGTTGGAAAAGGCCATAACTGAGCAGGTCCAATGGTCTGCCAAGGCTCATCGCGAATCGGCAGAAAAAGCCAGGGCTATGGGGAGAAAGAAGGGCGGTAAGGAATATTTGCGCGCCAAAGCCAAAAAAATCGACCGCCGCGTCAACAACACCGTGAAACGTCTGGAAAGACTGCGCCGGGAGAAGATTACCAAACCGGCGACCATGGAGACGATCGATCTCTCGTTCCGGGATGCAGGACGGCGCGGACGGCAAAGCCTTATCACCGGCTGGGGGCTTACCAAGTCATATGATGGCCGGGAGCTCTTCGATTCCGTCTCACTCACCCTTCAGCCCGGTGAAAAGATTGGTCTTATCGGGCGTAACGGTTCCGGAAAAACTACCCTGCTCAAGATATTGCTTGGTTTGGAGCAGCCCGATTCCGGTAACGTCTGGTCTTCCCCGGCGCTACAGGCGGGATATCTGGACCAGGAAGCGCAGTCGCTTGACCTTGAGAAAACCGTTCTCACCGAACTGGTTGATGTTTGTTCCGATCCCGGCAGGGCCCGGAAGCTCCTTGCCGGCCTACTGCTTCAGGGTGATACGGTTTACAAACAATGCGCTTCCCTGAGTATGGGGGAACGGGTCCGGGTGGAACTGGCCAAGCTGCTCCTCGGATCCTATGACCTGTTAATGTTGGATGAACCCACTAACTACCTGGATCTGGAGAGCCGTGAACGGCTCGAGGAGGCCTTGAACGATTTCTCCGGCGCCCTCATCATCGTCTCCCATGACCGTTATCTGTTGGAACGTGTCTGCAATAAGATCTGGTCCCTCGAGAACCGGAGACTTCGCATCTTTCCCGGTAAATACTCTGAAGCGGTCGCCTCGGGTTCCCGGCCGGAGCAAACGACGGATCGTGAAGCCGAAAAACTCAGATTGGGATTTAAAATGGCCGATATTACCGGACGCTTATCCTTGATTGATCGCGGGAGAAACCCTGAAGAGTATGGGATACTGGAGGCAGAATACTTCTTGCTGGTAGAGAAGTATCAAACCCTCACCCGGAACTCTAAGGGAAAAGGGTAAAGTCAAAAGTCAAAAATAATAAAAGGAATGAGCGTTTGCTCGATCTCCACCTCCAATCGGGGCATGAAATGCTCCTCTTCAAAAATTTTTCAAAACTTATACCCTCGCCTACTAGATTAAATTTTATGATACGAACAGGTTATACCTTTTCCAAAGAGAATAATTAAAAGATTTCGCTTTATTTTCAATAATGGTTGATCTACGGAGTCCTTTTTTGTTTATGATAGATAAATACTTCAATGGCTGCAACTAAAGCTATTCCCATTTTCGTTTCTTTTGTGTGTTTCGTTGTGAATAAAATAGGCTTACCGATAGAAACTTTTTAACCACGAAAATCACCAAATACACGAAATGTCTCTTATTTTTAGACGGTGTTTTATTCGTCCCGCTAAGGAGCCATCTATGAAATTACGCTTTTGGTTTTTCTTCACCCTGCTTTTATCGGTACTCATGCTTCCGATTCCGATTTTTTCAACCGGAAACCATGAAAGAAAACAAGTAATCATCCTCGATATTCCTCGTTTCGATCTGGCCGAAATCACTCCGGAATATCCATTTCTAAACAAGTTCATTGCGAATAGTTCGGTGGGTTTGGTTACGATACCCTCCATCGATTACCCGCTAAAATCAGGACAGATATACTTATATTTCAATAGTAACAGTTTTTTGAAAACTCCGCCGGAGGGTTACGGAATCTATGATTATACTGAAAAGGTCAATGGAATTCGCGCGGCTGATCTTCATCAAACCTTTTCGGGTAAACCCGCTCTTCCCGGAAATGCAATAAATATTGATCTGGAGAAACTCTTACAATCCAACACCAACCTCACCAATTCCAATCTTGGGTATTTCGGCAATACCTTACATGACCTTCTGCTTAAAACTGCCGTCATCGGCAATGCCGATACGGAGAGGCCGAACAGATCCGGGGCGGCAATGGCTATGGATTCGGAAGGGATTATCGACTACGGTGCGGTCGGGAAAGAAACCATTCAAAAAGACCGGCTTTTTCCTTCCGGCGGTCGCACCAATTTACAACGGGTTATCCAATATTACCGGCGTATTCGAAGTAAGGCGGATCTCATCGTAATTACCCTGGGGGATTTGGAACGGATTGAAAGCTATACCCGTCTGTTGAATCCTTCCCAAAAAGAATTTTATCGCAGACAAACTTTGCGGCGTTACGATGGTTTATGCAGAGATTTATTGGGTTCCATTCCTTCGAGGCCTGCCATGATTGTTGTATTCACTTGTTTACAGCCTGATAAACCTCACATAAAAAACAATGGATTAACACCCGTCATTATTCACGGAACCGACTTTCCAAACGGTTTGTTATACTCGAGGAGTACTCGGAAAAAAGGACATATCACCTACCCTGATCTCCGAAACACAATCCTTGCCTATTTATCGGTTCCAATCGATAATCGCCGGCAGGCAGTCGCGGTAATGCCCGGTGATTGGCAAAACCTCATCATTGAGCAACTTGGACTCGTGACTGACTATTCCTTCCGTTGGCCCTTGCTTACAACTTATATTGCGCTACTTGTCGGATTGACATGCGTCATCATTATCGGACTTATTTTGCATTTTAAAATCGCCTTCTTAAAAGCTATAGGATGGTGCTATCTATGGCTCTTGACCATTCCCGCCACATTCCTGCTCGAAGGTTTGGCCAGTCCCACCCAGTGGCGTTGGGTCATTCTCTATACCTTAGGTATTTCC
>DASVMB010000322.1:0-6481 GCA_036384575.1 Bacillota bacterium | reverse complement strand
GGCGATGGCCACCCGTTGTTGCTGACCGCCCGAGAGATCCGCAGGCCGCCGTTGCTCAAGTCCCTTGAGTCCAACATCAGCTAAGGCTTGGTAAACCCGTTCCTTGATCCGGGATTCGGTTTCATTTCTGAGTAATACCAGCGGCAGTTCCACATTTTCATAGGCAGTCAATACCGGTATCAAATTATATGTCTGAAAGATGAAGCCGATCTTCTCACGGCGCAACGCCGCCAGTTCAATAGGGGAAAGGGTCGCCACATCGGTCCCGTCGATCAAAAGCTTTCCGGAACTGGTTTTATCAAGACAGCCGATTAAGTTTAAAAATGTGGTCTTGCCGGAACCGGAAGGTCCCGCGAGCGACGTAAACTCACCCGTTTCAACAGTCAGGTCGATCCCGCGTAACGCCGGGACGGTCGTAGAACCATGCGGATATTCCTTGATAACATCCTTTGCGAAAATAACGCTCATCCTGATCACATCCTTATTTTTTAAGCTTCTTTTCATCCCAGTCATTTCTCAGCTCATCATAGAGCTTACCTAATCCCTGGTACAGTTCCCGCATCTGTTGCAAGCGTTCGCGGGCGATGGCCGCAGTAGCGATACTTTTCCGTTCACCCAGTCCATCCAAATCCAGTAAGGCGTCGCCAATCAATTCCAATCCATCCTGAATTTTTTTGCGGAATGAGCTTGAAAAAACGCCGTAGCCGTAATCTTCGTCCATCCGATAGTAATCACCGCGATCACCGGGGAGCGTAACCTTCTCGACCGCTTTCATCTGACGTAAATATTTCATGTTGATACTGGCCGCAGCCTTTGATATCTGCAGGCTTTTGGCAATTTCGGTCAAGGAGACCGGCTCAGGTGCAAAAAGCAATAACCCAATGATCCGGCCCATGATCTCGCTGCCACCGTAGGACTCAACATACTGTCCCATGGATGTGATGAAACGGTTTTGAATACGGGCAAACTCTCCACTGCCATCCAAGGCAAATACCACCCCCGGCTTCTCCAGAGTGATGAATGTTTAAATCATTCATAACGTTAATAATTTCATTAACGATATCTCTATTTTAGTCCCAACGGCAAAAGAGTCAATGGGATAAGAGTGGCTGCAACCAATTCGTAACAACCGCCGGAAGCCTAATACCCATCTTGATTCTTAGTCTCTATGCCGGGTGCAAGGCCTGTTTCAAAAGGGAAAACGCCGCTTGAGGATGGGTCTTGGCAATTAAACCCAGTGTCGGCAGGAGATAGTCCCGATCGAACCAAAGTTTGGGAGCTTGCGGTTTCAGAAACTCCGGGCGGACGGGATCAAATAAGGCACCACGCAAGATTTCACCGGGTGCGGACGAATGGGCCAGGATTCCGCCGGTACCGATCAGCACCGGCAAGCGGGTCAGATCCTTTCCGGTCTGAATATAGGAAAGGCAGCTTGGGGTATAAAACTTTTCAATCCGGCCCACATGCCGTTCAACGGCTCCGGCGACGGCCAGATAACCCAGAGCAGCCTCTAAAAGCCAATCTTCTTGATCTTGGGGAAGATAGGTCACGTTGCGACTGCGCCGGGTGACTCCCTCAATTACCGTACCTTCGGGAAGGCCGGACCGTTTGGCTACCGCTCCGGCCGAAACCGTTTCTAACAAGGCCTGGGCACTGTAGCGCATGCCCAGATCCCCTTCAACGGTTCGTTTGACCCGCGACTCCGGCAGCCCCCGCAAAGAAACCTGTGGATCCGTTGGCGCACCTTGAGCCACGGAATGCACATCGGTAGTAGCTCCACCTACATCGATCAGGAGAAGTTCACCTAAACCCCCCCTGCCTTCCGGACCATCGGCCAGCAGCGTGGCGGCATCCAAAGCAGCTGCCGGAGTGGGCATGGTGATGCCGTCAATTAACCTCTCCACCTGATCCAAACCTTTGGCATGAATGATCCGCTTGAAAAACAACTCGCGGATGGTTTGCTGGACCGGTTCAATATTCAACCGGTTCAGTTCCGGCAAAACGTTGGCCACCCGGTAACATTCCTTGCCGGCTGAGGTTAAAATCTTTTCAGCTTCCGGTGCCGCCGACTTATTCCCGGCCAAAATAATCGGTGTCGCAAGAACACTTTTACTCAGTTGGTCGGCGTTATGCAACAAAACCCGGGCATTACCGCCGTCCGTCCCTCCGGCAAGCAATACCAGATCCGGCTGTAATCCGACCAGCTCTTGCACCTCATCCGGAGTAAGCTCGTAACCATAGGTTCGAATAACCCGGGCCCCCGCACCCAGGGCCGCCCTTTTGGCCGCCTCCACCGTAAGTTCGGGCACCAATCCGACAGCCGCCATCTTTAGGCCGCCCGCGGCACTGCTGCATGCCAGGCGTTTCTGATATTCCAAAATCCCAATGCGCTGATGCAATTGTTCCAACGCCCGCCGGTAACCGACGAGCAATCCGTCCTGCACCGTGGTCAAAGCCCGGGAAGTTCCAAGAACCTTGGGTTCATCCAGATCAACGGCAGTCATCTTTGTATAAGTACTGCCAAAATCGATCAACAAATACGGACGCATGTCAACCTCCGCTAAACCGTAAGATCATTTAAGTCGTTCAGGTTCAACGGGTGATCGCTTCCCACCAGTCCTACCAAAAGATAGAGTTTTGCGATGGGGTCGTACTTGAACTCCTTAATTAGTTGGAAGTTTTGGATGGCCCCTGTATTCCGGACATGTAATCGCGGCCCGGTGCATGGGACCAATTCGGAGCCTAACGCCACATGGGAATCGTCATGGTATTGAATGGGGATATCCTGCTCAATATAGCTCATCACCCGCTCTTCCACCCGGACCAGATCCAACTCCGGCTTGGCAGTGAACTCAAGCACAAAACCATGTTTAACATCATCATGGGAAAGCGGACCGGTAAAACCGAAGTCGCGCCGTAGTACCAATTCCGTGAGATCCTCGGCACTATGCGCCATGCGCCGGTAACGCACGGACTTGAAGACAATGGCTGCGATATCATCGGGTAAAGGCCCGAATATATTAGGCCTGGTTACCAGGACCTCTTCTCCGAGGCCGATGAGGATCTCCGCATTCATGGCAAGCAGCGGGTAGATTAATTCGAAATGTTCTACGATAACCCGGCGTCCGCTGGCGACAGCCTGCCTGATGGCCTCTGCCAACTGGTACGCCGGTGTAAACGCCATTTCAAAACGGATATCCACATGATAGGTATGGTGGGTGAAGGCACCGTTCGCGGATTGATCTAATAGCGGCAACGGCCGGATATTAATTCCCGAGTCGTCATTGGTCAATTCCAATCCCGGAAACATACCATTGATAAGTAGAGACTTACCGGCACCGGCATCCCCAATTACCCCGATTAACTTATCGAGGGGGTTCAAGTGGCGTTGGCCCAATTGATGGCCAAGGTTCAAAAGCCGCCTTTTACCCCGGGGTGCAAAATACACGGCATACATCAATGACTCGGAGGTGATGCTCTCTGCCATTTTGGGTATCACCCGCATTTCAATAGATTCATAGCTCCAACTCCATCCCGAGGAGCGGCGCATGTTGCTGGGCACCGTAGATATCGGTATCGCCCAATCCGCCCGAGGGTATCGGTCGCTTTAGATTGATCTTGATAGCCTTGGCCGGTTCAAACTCGATGATTGCCAAAACCGTCCGGGGGCTGATTCCATATAAGGCGGCAATTCGCTCCGGGGTAAACTCCCCCGCACTACAGACCTTTTCGTAAACAGCCCGTTCCTTGAAGATGATATCTAGAGTGAGCTCAAACGGGCCGGAATTTTTACTCCGGATGACTTCAGCTATACTAGTCAAGAGCACTCTCACCGTATCGCCTCCTCGACAATGTCGGCCCGGCCATCCGGATCGATCTCACGGACCGTGACCGGAAACAATTCCTCCGCCGTGACTGCAGCCAGATGGTATATAGAGAAGACATAAACCGGTCCTGCCGGAAAGTCGGAGGGAGAATAAGGAAATGCCAGATTTCCGGCTGTCGCAATCCGCCCCGGGTAACCGAAATGCAGCATGGTTGAACGTGCAAAGCCGCATACCGTATCGGCCAACTCCTGGCTGGCAGCGACCGCTTCGATGACGATCCCCAATTCGTGACTACCGATTACGGGCTCCGGTTCCAGGGACCCCATCACTCCATTTCGGCCATAAATCTTAAAGTCCAGAAAATAATCGAATCCTTCAGCCTTAAAATTATCGGTAACCCGTTCCCTCACCCCCGAGACCACCTGGTCGATCTCCCTGATCATCAATGGATCACGGGTGGCGGCGATGGACACGGTCCGGTAACCGGTTCGTTTCACCCCTTCGAGCTTTACTTGGTAACTGGTTGGTAAAAACCGGCTGCCGGTCACCCGGACCCGGTTTTCCGTCACCGCATCGAACCGGGCGGCGTGGAGATCCAGGACTCCCCCCGGACCGGGCAGTTCATAAGGGTTGGACTTTTCATATAATGTATGCGCTGCCACGGACAGGGGGGTGCAGCGCCGGGCGGGATTGAGCGGTTCCACCTCGAAATCCGACCGGTGCAGATACCCCATGAGGCAGTCACTGCCGCTACCGGGAGTGGCGGCGATTGCTGCGCATTCCAGGATCTTGCCGAGGTGAATTGCAAGCCCCGGATCAAAACCCCGGGCGATCCCATAGGCTGCAAACACCGCCGGATCGTAGCTCCGGCCTGCTAAAATCACCTGGGCGCCGGATTCCATTGCCCGGAGGAAGGGTTCAACCCCCATCTGACCGACGATTCGCTCCGTTTCTTCAATATCGGCGCTACTCAAATCAGGGGCCGGAGGTAAGGGTTTGAGACGATGCTGTTGCCAGAGGGAAGTCACAGTCTCCCGGGGGATTTCAGCCTCAATGGCGGCGAGGCGAAAATGCAGCCGCTTTTCATGGGCGATCTCCCGAATGATGCGAAGATTCCACTCAAGATGGGGTCTGCCCCCGCTGCCGCCGGCCGAACCGATAAACACCGGAATTCCCGCTTCCAGCGCCGCCTGGAGCATAATCGTTAAATCCCTTTTCACAGCCCGGTATTCGGTAAAGGAAACACCGGCTCCGAGATAATAGGGACCCGGGTCGGTAGAACCCGCGTCCACCGCAAGCAGGTCCGGCTTTCGCCCCATCCCCTCTACGAAAGATCTTTCGGGAAAACCGTAACCCAGGATTGCGGTGGGAGACAGGATTCGGAGCTCCTCCATTTTATATTTTCCTCCTTCTGAGGCGCGCTTTAGCGCGCCGCTACCAGGGCCAAAATCCTTTGCATCTCGTTGTAGACGATCATATAGCCTTCATCGACTCCCATCCCCGGTTTGGCCAGGATCTGATCGGGCTCCGTCGCCATTGCCACATGGACACAGATTTGGGCGGAGCGATCCGTCTCATTACAGGTCCCGCCGAGATAAGCACCGATTTGATGAGATTTACAGAAAAGCACAGCTTCAATAGAGTTATTGATGCCTCCCAAATCGGGGGTTTTAATCTGAATCATATGGCCGGCTTGATTGGAAGCAAAAAGCTTCACATCTTCCAGGGTATTGCACCATTCATCCGCAACCAATGCCACATCAATACCTTTTTCGCTACATCCCCGTCGCAACAATGCCAGCATCTCGATTTGGGCCGCTTGCCCCCCCATATCCACCGGACCCTCAATCCGCAATTTAAGAGGCGCCGCAGCCTCAGCCAAACGTCCCAAATAATCCAGAATTCGCTGGTAGTCATCATCAAAAGCCAAACCGATGGTGCCGTATACATCGATATGTAAAATAGGCGCATAATCCGGTCGGGGCCGCAATCTCGCGACCCGGTTTTTGAGCCAGTTCACATACTCAAGGAGCAACTCACCGTTTCGCCCCAACTTGTTGGTGACATTGTTGATTAAACCGTGGGGCAGTACCGGTACTTGCTTGATGATCATCTTATCCACATTGGTGTAGCGCTCATCGCCGGATTGGGCAAAGATATGAATCGGGCGATCGGCTATCCGGGTATGGTATTCGGCAGCGACTACTTCCGCCATCATCCGTCCGTGAGCTTGAGCAACCGCATCCAGTAACGCCTGGGTTATCCCATATCGAATCGCGGTATGGAGAATCCGGCCGGTCTCCGGATCGACGAGTGAGTCAAACTCCGCGGCTAAATCGCGGAATCCGGTCAGCTCCCGTCCTTCAAGACGGGGTTTGATTAACCGGTTGATCACCGGAACGAACTGCGCGGCCAGGAACAACGGATCCCTGCCGCCGACTCCCGAGTATTGGACGGCGGCACAATCACCATGGGCGATGGCGCCATTCTCCAGGATCAACAAGATCCCTACCGCTTCCCCGGCCTGGCGTACGGCGGAAAACCCCGGTAAGACCGGTTGGCCGCGATAGGTAAAGCCGTCCGGCTCCGCCCCGCTTTTGATGGCCACCTGATCGTCGAAGAAAAATCCGGTCCGTTCCGGAACCGCAAGCAGT
>DASVMB010000321.1:0-5084 GCA_036384575.1 Bacillota bacterium | reverse complement strand
TCGCTGCCATCACCCCCTCCACCTCCTGCCTTATTGCCACCCGGGTGGATCAGGGTTTTCAAGGACGAGCCTACGGGATTCAGCAGGCAGCCCGGAGTCTGGGTTCGGTTTTTGCCCCCCTCATGGCGGGGATGATCGGAGGCTGGCTGGGACTGCGGTATGTGTTCATCATCAACGCCCTGACCGGAATCCTGTTCTGGATCAGCCTGCGTTTACAAATTAAATCCCCGTCTTCCCCGAAATAGACGATTCAAGAATATCCCTGAATGCCTTAAAATCATCAATGCCACCTAAAAAATCAGGTGGCATTGACATCGCAATCTAAATTTCCATTTTCAAGGCCAAATTTCCGGCCGGGACTTAGGCCAAACTCAAAGCCAACTTGGGATTGAGCAAAAACGGAACTACGAATCCTTCCATGTCCGACAGAGGCAATACATCATCATGAAGGACGTAACCGAAATCTTCCACCATCGCCTTGCGCCTTCTCACAATGCGCTCCCAAACATCCGGGTAACGGCCGGCCAGTTGTTGCCGTGTTTTCTCATCCGCCAGTACCAGTCCGTCTTCCGAATGAATGCCTGAGTATGGGGCGGCGGCGTTGACATTGATATCGCTTTGCAGCATTGTCTGCGGAGGCAACTTGAGTTTCGATCCGGACAAGATCGGGGTATTAATCCACTCCTCATCCCGAAGTTGATGACCAGGGTTCAAGTTCATACCGAAAAATGGATCGGTAGCCAACTTACCCATGCTGTCAAAGAGTTCCCCACCGGTCACACCGATTTTTAACGCTTTGTACCAATTGTATAAGCCCACAAAATATGGTTTATAAACTTTATCCATAGCATCCCGGATCGGCTGAGGCAACTCCTCCGGACCCGACAAGGCAATTCCCGTCCGGGCAATATTGGCACCCCATACACCAAAACCGATGGTAACGAAATCACCCTTCTTCAATTTACGGTTAGTAGGGCTGCCTAACCCCAATAAGGCATTCTCCCCGAAACCGATGGAGATATGGCAGGAAAGGGGAAAGGCGCCGTCGTAGTCCAGTTTTGAGGCCAGCTCAATCTCGGTGATTCCCGGTTTTAAGGATTCGAGGGCGTTTTTCATTCCGGCGTAAACCAAGAGATTGGCTGATTCATACAATACAATCTCTTCCACGGTCAACGGTATCCTGAGACCATCCTGAGGATGGGTGAACCAGTATGTAACATCAACAACTTTGGTTGATCCGGAGAGTTGGCGCAACAGGTCCACAATATAGGCCGGAGCGTCAATGATGTATCTGCGGTCGCCGAAGTCGTCGCTTTCCGCGTATTTGTTGGAGATTACGCCAATCATGCTTTCTTTGGCGATTCCGGCGCCCTGAAAGATATCGATCATTTTCTTGCTGCGATCCCGGGGTTGTCCTTGAAGGCTAAAATGCTGGAAAAATTCAATTTCCACATCCAACTGGTTGATCTTACTATATCCCAGTCCTTCATTGCCAACCATCAAAATGGGCTTCTTATCCATGGGAATGATCAACAAAGTTTCTTCAAAACGCGGATCATAACCGGTGAGAAACCTTACATTGGCAAAATGTTCCCGGTCCCCATAAATCACGACATGGGTGAAACCGTGTTTCTTCATCAATCCGCGCACCTTCTGGAGACGACTTTCATATTCGCTCTTGGGTATTGCAGAAAATTCGGTGGGGATTACTGCTTCAGGATATTTAACTGATTTTAATTCAATTTGGGATGCAATAGGTTTTTTGAGAGTCATCTTGATTCTCCTCGTCATAATTGTATAAACTCCATCAATCATATTCCTTTAACTTACGAGTTTCCCGGCTAATATACGGAAAGCGACATGACAACCGACTTTAACGGCATTCGGCAATATCTGGTCATTCACATTGAACTTTGGATGATGAACCGGATAAATACGGCCTTCTTTCTCATTACGAACCCCAATCCAGACAAAAGATCCCGGAGCATATTGAGTATAACAGGCAAACGAATCGCCGCCCCAATCAGGCTTCGTTTCATAAATCACATTTTTTTTACCTACGACTTCCGATGCCACTTCGGCGACAAGCCGGGTGATCGCCGGATCATGAGAACCCACCGGAAATTCGGCTTCCTTCGATATCTCAACCGCCGCCTTTCCTCCATAGCTCTCGGCTACTCCCTTCACCGCCCGTCGTACCCGGTTCAAAGCGTTCGCTCTGGCGGATTCGGTAAATGAACGCAAAGTGCATTTTAAGGTTACATGATCCGGAATGATCCCGTCCGGATGTCCGCCGGAAATTTGGTAAACATTCAATATCACCGGATCGGCGACGGATACCTCCCTGCTGACTACCCGCTGCAAAACCAGAACGATTTCCGAAGCAAGCACAATGGCGTCGATACCGCGATGAGGTTCTCCGCCGTGGGAGGATTCGCCCTCGACATTGATATCAAACATATCAATCTGCGGCATAGCCAGTCCTTCAATCAAACGAAACTGCCCCTCGGAGATGGAGGTTCCCACTGCCAAGTTGATGATCGAGTCGACCTTTGGGTTTTCAAACGCACCACCCTTAATCATTAATGATGCGCCCTCGCCCGTTTCTTCCGCCGGTTCGAAAATAAGTTTGACAGTGCCATTCCACTCTCCGCGCAGCTTGGCAAGGACCCGGGCAATTCCCAAAGCCACGGCGATATGGTTGTCATGGCCGCAAGCATGCATCTTGCCCGGATTCCGCGACGCATAGGATACACCCGTATCCTCCTGTATCGGAAGAGCGTCCATGTCCGCCCGAAATGCGACACAATATTCTTTGCCTTTTCCACCGCTATTATCACGGCTATGGAGCACGCCCATCACGCCGTAATTTCCGGAATTAGGGCGAATCTCCCAGCCGGCCTCCTGCAAAGTATACTTAACCAGTTCCGACGTATCTTTCTCTTCAAATGCCAGCTCCGGGTCGGCATGGACTTTCCGGCGCGTTTCGATAATCCAGTCACGAATATTCTCAATTTCCTTATCAGCTACGGATTCCAGGGACTGAAGCCGCTTATCGTTCTCATCCATATGATGAAACCTCCTTAATTAAGCTAGAACTCTTCACTTAATGCTCCATTGCGTATCTTGATCCAACGGGAAAATCGGCCGTTTCATCTTTTGATAATCCAGATCCGAAAAGATCTCCGCCGTATCTCCAGGCGTCAAGGCCAGCATCTTCCGGGCGGCAATCCGCTGGTATTCGGGACTCAGATAACCGCTCTTCACAATGACGATCTTATAGTCGGCGGGGTTCAGTTTCAACTCCTCCAAATGGGTCGGATCATATACATCGCACCGCGTATCGGTAATGATCACCATTACCCCGTCAATATCGACCACCGCATTATTCATGCCTTTTGCTCTTTGAATCTGCATCACTTTTACCTGGGTGATGAAAGGCAGAGCATCGGGACGGGAGGTCATTCTGCCCAATTTCAAAGAAATCATTGCTCCAACTCCCGCCTTGGCACATGTTTCATAGGCCTTTGCATCTGCAATCACCGCGACTAATACTTCCTTAAGCTTTCTTCGGACAACCGCATCCACTACCAAGGTTAAATCTTCGGATGCACCGGCCGTGGGATTATCACCCGAGTCGGCTATGATTACCGGCCGTTTGCGGTCCTGAAGTGCCCGGGTTAACGCCTCATCCAGGGGATAAGCCTCGGTTGTAAACTGAAAGTCATGCCGTCTTTCCCAGAATTTTCGGGCTAACTCTGCAGCGGATATCTTAATTACTTCATCTTTTGAGCACTCGCCAACCGCTATGACACTCACCGCATTGCAGGGAGAATCCGCCCAGGGAAATCCCAGCATATATGAGACGGATATCCCCGTTTGTTGCTCCTTGTCGCGTGCCATGGCCAATAGATCCTTCATCGGTTGTTCATTGGTCTCCGATTGTTCCCCCGCGAGGAGCATGGGAAACTTAACCCATTCCATACGAAGACGGGTACCATGTTTCAAAGACTTCATCAACAACTCAGCTGCTCTCTCCCCGGTTTCATACTTATCAACATGCGGAGCGGTCTGGTAAGCGGTTAAAGCATTCGCGGAATCAACCATCGCTTGCGTGATGGTGGCATGCATATCCAAAGCACAAGTGATCGGTATTTCATCCCCTACCAGCTTACGCAATTCAGACAGCAGATCACCTTCCGGATCATCGCAACCCTCTACATACATGGATCCGTGAAGTGCCAGGCAGACTCCGTCGACAGGCATTGCCCGCCGCGTTCTTGTCAGGATCTCATTTTTCATGGTCTTATAAGCCTGGCGCTGAATCGTCCCCGATGGCAGCGCCGATCCAAATAATGTTGGGACTACCTCAATTTGCTCGGAACGAAGTTTGTCGATGATTCCGGCTGCGGCAGTCTGTCTTCCCATCCAGGTTGAATCCTTAAAAATAGCATCTCCGATAACGGGAGCGAAATCGTTTAAAGAAGTAGTACCTATCGTAAAGGTATTCGTTTCATGCATTAACGAGCCGACAATAACTCTCATGAAGATCATTCCTCTCGCTAACCTTTTAATCAAAACGAATCGATCATCTCAAAATACAAACCACATATTCAAAACAAAAAAAGAATGGACTACTCTCACCAATAATTTCAAGGGAAAAACGTTTTATGATTATCCCTTGACGCTTCCGCCCAGCATACCGACGATGAATTCCCGCTGGAACAAGAGAAATACCAGAATCATCGGTAAAATGGCCACGATTGTCGACGCCATCAACGGTCCATATTGAACATCCGTAGCTCCCACAAACGATGCTAAGTTGACGGTAATTGGGCGAACCGTCTCGCCATGGGAAAACGCCAATCCAAACAGGAGATCATTCCAAATGGATTGAAACTGCAGAATAAAGAGGGCCGCGAGGCCGGGTTTGGCTATCGGCATTAAAACCCGGCGGTAATATCCGGCAATCGAGCAACCGTCGATTAACGACGCCTCCATCAGGGATATAGGGATGATTGCAAAGAAGTTTCTCAGGAAAAAGGTGCACATGGGTATGCCATATGCGATATGCACCAGCCACA
>DASVMB010000320.1:0-4279 GCA_036384575.1 Bacillota bacterium | reverse complement strand
CCCAGCCCGTTTTAACGGGCTTTAGAATGGTTTTTAACTTAGCCCGGGGTTTTAACCCCGGGTGGACGGAATGATAAATCGGACTTTTGAGACAGCCCCAACGAAGGCCAATTCGAGAAGCTTAGTTCGATGAGTTGTTGCTGGATTCATAAATGGGCATTGCTTTAGTTTAAGCGCTTTGTTTTTACCGGAACTTCCAGAATGGACGGTTCGTTTCTCCCCCCGGGAGAAAGATAGAATGAGGGCTCCCTGCGAAGCCGACCAAAGACAGCCTGCCTTACGAGGTTGAATTGGCTCAAAACTTTGCAAGCGGGAGTACACCTATAATACATCGGCTGGCGATTTACAAAAAATCAACCTCTAACACCTGACGCTTTTACGCTTAAATCCCAGCCGTCCTTTGTCCACCGCTTTTTGGATCTCATCAGCCGCCACAGGGGCACTGCATTTGGCTTTGCCCCTGAACACGTCCACAGTTCCGATGGCGTTTGCGACGGATACCGCTTTTTCATGCAGCGGAATATAGGAAACGCCTAAGGTTGTGACAAAATTATTCATGGCGTATTTGGCGCGGTCAGGGCTGCTGTGAATCGTTTTCTTCACCGTTTCGAGCATCGTATGCAGCTTTTGCCGGTTGCAATCCATCTGTCGGAAACAGCCTGCGCAAAATCTGTTTCCGCAAGCGTCACCGCCACGACAAAATCTGAAATCATATAAAAATAAGCGCCTTCCATCCATCTGTCAAAATCCGCTTCGGTCATGGTTTTTGGGTCTCTAATCTCCGGCGAGATACATGGCGTCATAATTGCCGGTAGCGTAAAGCTTATCCGCAAGCGCCTGATTGGTCTTGATTTTCTTGACGATGGGCTTCATCGCGCCCGTTGCGACCCCAAAAAGAGGTTCGCGCGCACCCTGTTGCATATATACTTTTTTGGTTCGCTCCGTACCCAATGATTCAAGTTCCCGTAAAATTGCTTGAACGTCCACAGCAATCCCCCTTCGATCGATAAATGCCCTTATTATCTCCACTTTGCACATAGTCAGTTTTTTTAAAATCCATTATAAAGCATTTGAACATCAAAATAAAGCCCGCACAGGAATCTCCGGCTGTCACATCACGTTCACTTAGGAGGCGCAATTCGCGGCGGCTACAGTTCGATATGGCGAGTTGCCTATCGAAAATGGACTCGAGATAGATATAATGAAAGCCACCTATCATGGGTGGCTTTCATTATATTAAAGGATGTCCTTTTCCCTGGTGGAGGAGAGGCTAGGGTTTCGCGTCCTATAGGACGCGCGGGTTAGGTGGCTAAAGCTACTTCAGCAACGGGTTTCGGCGATTCGGGCAAATAGATATCATACTGGAGATTCGGAAAGATATTATCCTTGGACTCCAATTGGTTTAAATAGTCCAATTCAAGACGGTTGTACTTAATCTGATCATAGAGATTGTTAAAACGGTTGATATGCATTTTGGTACGGCGTACCGCATAATCGACCATTGTCCCGGTTTTCATGATGAAAGCCCAGTCGCTGCTCTGGAGGAGTAAAAGTTCCCGGGCCGCCTGGTTTAATCCCCGCCGCAAATCTCCTTGGGCGTTTGGATAGGCGGCTGCCAATTCCGCCATCCGGTCGGCCAGCTTGTGAAGATGGCGGTAAATCCAGTCGTTACTGCCCTCCAGCCAGACCTCATTATACCCCTTGTAGCCCCAACTCGACATCGACGGGACCGCCACCTGATTTCGGGGATAGTTCTCCAGATAATCGGAGCCTGTCGTCAGTTTAATGGTTTGTTGATCATAGGTGATCTTTTGAATAAGGAACTTTAACCATGATGGACCTTCAAACCACCAATGTCCGAATAGCTCGGCGTCGTATGGCGCCACAATAATCGGTGATCTGTCAATGATCGAACGGATATATTCAATCTGCTTCTCCCGGTTGAACATGAAGTTTCCAGCGTGCTCGGCGGCCTTTTCCCGTGCGATCCAAGGATTGTAGACTTGTTTATCCAGGGTTTTCCCGGTGATCCGATAGTACTTCATCCCGGTGGCCACACGGATTCCGCTCGAAGGTAGGTAAGGCCGGATGTAATCGTATTCGAGATCATAGCCGATATCGCGATAAAATTCCCGGTAATCGTAATCTCCGGGATAACCTTCGTTGGCGCTCCATACTTGTTTTGAGGATTCCAAATCCCTGCCGAAAGCCGCCACCCCGCTGGGAGTATAAATGGGCGCAAATACCCCATATTTTGGCCGGGGCGAGGCATGGAGGATCCCGTGAGCATCGGTAAAGAAATAGCGAAGTCCCTGATCACGCAAGGCAGATTCGACTCCCGGCTGGAAACCGCATTCGGGCAACCAAATCCCGCGAGGCCGCCGGTTAAAAACTTCAGTATGATAGGTGACCGCTTGCCGGATTTGAGCGTTAACCGCCGCCGGGTTCAGCATGAGGGGCAGAAACCCGTGAGTGGCGCCGCAGGTTATTAATTCGACATTTCCGCTTTGTTCCAATTCCTTAAAGGCCGTGGTCAAGTCGCAACGGCATTTCTCTGCGAAAAACCCATGGCAAAAGCGAAAGTGTTCCAAGTACATCAAGGCTACCTCATGAAACTGGGGTAGCCATCGGGTGCGTTCCACTTCTTTTCCGGCAAGCTCAATCAATTGCTCAATCTTTTTAAGATAGCGTTGCTGCAAAAGGGGATCTTTGAACATTGAAACGAGCGGCGGAGACAGGCTGACCGTTATCCGGTAGCGGATTCCGGATTCATTCAGCTCCTGAAAAGTCTTTAACAACGGGATATACGTTTCGGTGACCGCTTCGTAATACCAGTTTTCTTCGAGAAAGTCGGGATATTCCGGATGCCGCACGAAAGGGAGATGGGCATGGAGAACAATGGCGAGATATCCTTTTTCCAAACGCATTCAACTCCTCAACTGGTTTGCTTGGATACTACCGGTGTTATGGTGATGGCGTCAACCTCATCGGCAGATCGGGCTGTGACAGGAATATACTGAACCCCATCCGGCAAGGCGAAACGCAGGGTGAATGAGCCATCCGGTCGCAGTTGAATCCTTTCCCCCTGAACCGTGACTGTCGCGTCCGGTTCGGTGGCTCCATAGACGATCAACTCGGTATTCAAGACTAACCAGAATTTACGTTCACTGGGTTTTAGCTTGCTGGGACTGGAGATGCTACTGACCGCTCCGGAACCCATCTCGCGTTCCAGCCGCTTGAGTAGTGATTCCACTAGTTCAGCCGAACTTTTACCGATGCCTCCCCCGGTAAGACGATAAAGCTTTTGAAAATCCTCTTCAATAACCATCCATTCTTCATCGATTACGTCGGAAATATTATCCCGGGGTGTAGTGACAATATTGGATCGAATAATCGTGAAGAAGCTGCCATTCTCTTGAATAAAGCCTAAATCTACACAGAAAGTCCGATTTGGCTTTCCGACATGGATGTACCAGTTATTGGCCTCATGGCTTAGCTCGATATCGAAATAGTAATTACTGTTATTACCGTTAAAATCGATATCGGTGATGTCATACACACGGAGCATCAGCCGCAGTTGGTCCCAATTCCGCATGGTTTTGGATATCTGTTCCCTGGTGTACTGGTTGGTATTCCAGTAGGCATACAGCCAATAGGGATCCCGGACCATGAGGACAATTCGGGTATCGTTGTAATTTTGAGGGATCTCCGGTTCGTATGCTTCGTATGTCGCCACACCGGTCAGGTGTTTTGGAAGCGGTGGCGTAAGATTGGGTCCCGGGTTTCCTAAGCTTGATTCCAGTTGATGAGATATCTCCTTTTCTTGTTCGGGGTTGGCCGAAAAATGTGGATCTAAAAGCAAGATATGCTCGATTAGATCATTCCGGGTCATTCTGGAAGTGCCTTTGATTCCAAAAGATTTGGCGATTTCAAGCAATGATGGTTTGGTTTTTGCCGCCAATTCTTCTCGGGTCATCGCTATCCCCCTTTCCTAGGAAATTATGCAAAAGATGCCAATTCGTCCCCAGACCCAGGGCGTTTCGGGTCTTTGGGTCAACGGTTGGCGGTTGCATCCGATTCGCGGGCAAGTACTTTAATAATATAGCCCCTATTTGTGGCTTATATACGACTCGTTACGGTTATTTTTCTCCACTTTAAGAATCTTTCATTGGTTACGCGCCAAGGCGCGTAACCACGACATGGCGCACAACCACGACATTTAAACGACAGGCAATTCCCGGCAGGAAAAAACCGGTGGGCCGCGAAATTTTAATATAAA
>DASVMB010000319.1:0-8741 GCA_036384575.1 Bacillota bacterium | reverse complement strand
CATTCATTGCCGGGGATGACTATTTCCTTACAAACTTTGCGGATAAATTCATCCATTTTTCACGAACGTTATCTTCTCCTTTGTAATAATCAACTTTATCTTCACTTTGATACAATTCTCCATACGGTCGAATGTTAATCTTTCCCGAGTCGGGATATTCACAAATATCTATGCCTGCCTCGGTGCGTATATCAAGGTATTTACATGCTTGCTGCGTATGGTTATATAGTTGATGCGCACCTTGAGGTCCGGTTTCAAAAAAAACAATATCACCTTCACTTAATTCGACGAACTCATCCGGCGTGCGAAGGGTTACTTTTCCAGATAAGATTACGAATATTTCTTCAGAATTTCGATGAAAATGATAGGGGCAGGAATATTTGTCAGGATCAAGCAATCGTACGTCAAACTGTAAATGTTTTGATTTAACGATTTCTGCTAGATTTTGACTCGTATGCCAGGAAAACTCCGGAATCGGTGATTCATCCGGTTCAAATGAAAGATTCTTTTGATTGAATATTTGCGCCATTTAAATCCCCCTCTTTTAGAGATTCGTCGATTTGAAGTTCATTCAAGGTATTTATATCTCGTACTTATCAGTGAATCTTTTTAGCCCCGTTGCTCATTCTTTAAATATGATTCAATTAATGCGGACCATCGCTTCGCTATCGTTAAAAATGCTTCTTTGGCGTTTGGTTCAAGTTCAAAGCCGGCCGGATCGCCGAAATAGCCCAAAGGCTCAAAACCGGCTTGAGGTTTCAGTTTTTTGGCGATTTCCACATTGACCTTATCAGGGTAAAAAGCCTGTATCCATGCTGTTTCATCCGCTCCGGCATGATAATCGGGGGCGAATTTGCCGGGCCTTGATAATAGGGAAAAGGGATTCAGTTCTGCAAATAGTGTATTTACATTGATAGAATAAACATCTACCGATAGATTTTCTTTAATTTCTTGAATTGACGAATCCATGATATTATTATGGGTTGGATCTCCATGTACACTGATGCAAAATATCTTTCTAAACCCCCAAGACTGAAGGCTTTCAATGATATCGTGCAATATCGCTTTAAATGTCTCGGGCTTTATCCGAAAAGACCCCGGGAAATTTTTGGTACATTCATTGATACCCCAGTAATACGGCGGGGCAACAACTGATTCGATTCCCTTTTCTTTGAGTTCATGCTTGATAAATCTGCAAATAAGATAGGTTAAATAAATATCGATGCTTAAATCCAGATGCGGGCCATGCTCTTCAACGACAGCGATGGGTAGTAAAACAACGCTTCCATATTCCGCAGCCTTTTTGACCTCTTCCCAGGTCATTTCGGCCATGGTATCGGTAAATATCGACCCGAAGATTATAATTTCATGCCGCAAAATGGACAAAACTTGATGAGAAAGGAATATTCATTCATTATTTCTCCAATCCTTTCCGCTTCCCCATCACTAACTGCTTTCCCATCTGCATAGGTAATGGAAGACAAATACCAGTTATCGATAATTTTATAAATCAAAAATTTAAAATTGTCGCCAATCATCATCTCTGAACACTCATGAATCGCTTTATGGACTTTCAGATAGGAATCCAATGATTCTTCAATCTCCGGAACCAGCGGAGTATCTTGAATAATTAAATCCAATGTTTCCTTTAAGTCATGGTTCTCTTCCCAAAATGAAAAGTTAATTTTAAGTACATTGTTTAATAAATCTCCCGGATAAAAATCACCTTGTACCAGTGGATTTTCTTTGAGAAATTCCAAAGCAATAGGAACCAAGTAATCCATACCGATCTCTTGGCCAATCATGATTCGTAAATTTTCAATATCAAAATCACAAACACGTTTTTTCCGTAAGCGATGACATTCGGTTACAAGGTGAGAATCGTATTCTGGTTCTCCCCAAATATCTTCCTCAAGTTCTTCCAAAGTCTTTGTTCGATCAAATTCTCTCATGATTCACCCCAAAGGACGCGGCTTGGCCTGATTTTTCGGATATCGTCTAATGTTGCAAAAGGGCTGCTACGATGAGAGCCACTTTCAAACCCTATTTTTATCGATATGGAGAAATATACTCCTCAACGAATAAACCATTGTCCTCAATTTTTTGAATTACACTTTGATTTTTGGATGAACAGCCTAAATACATATAATAATCATACCCAAAATGAACAAACATCTTATGTTTTTCCCGCAACTTACAACACAAGTTTTCCCGCAAAACCAAACGACTAATTATCATCACTTCTTCTATCCCTATTCTCTTATCATCTTGAATATTGGTGTAGAGCTTTACCATATCGTGATTATATATGCTTTCGAAACGAGAGTTGAACATAAGTCTTTCTGGTTTACCTAAGTTTATTACCGATAAAGCTGATATTTTCATGGAGTCCATAAATTCTGAAATGGCTTTAACATACAAATCCTCAACTTTCAAATATTCATCAAGTGTAAAATCTTTCCCAGTATAGGTTTTTCCAACATCAGAAATTGAGGTCCATTCATCTTTTTTGTATGCCCCTCTTTCATCCCTAAATATTGGATTATATTTTGTTACCCTCCATTGATACATTGGTTTCTCCTTTTTTGGGGGTTGCAGATGAAACTTAACAGTACCGGATAGCTCAGAAGAATCAGGTGTTTTATTTATCGTCTCTGCGTTATCAAAATCCTAAAGGTTAGATAGCTCCTATCTTAATTTTGCGGGGTTTACTTTGACTTACCTCTCCTCGCTAACTTGAATACAGTTATATACCATCCATGGATAACGGTTACTTACAATTATATTCCGTAACAATTGGTGCATCGCTCGAAACAACATTAATAATGTGATCTAGGCATATAAAACCATAATGGTTGTATGGACCTGGATAATCAGTAGTTACATAAGTAGTTGCCTTAACGTAATCTAAAAATTTCGATTTAGAATAAACTCGGAATGCTTTTCCCTCAAATTCTTCACACTTTGAATAATAAGACAAAAGCCAGCATATGCTGGCCTTAGTCATCAATTTGGTGAAGGAGTAATAGCTTTACAATTTGAATTGTTTAATTTACGTTACACTCACCAATTGTTGTCCTACAAACCTTTTGATTATTCATGGCCAACCACCCCTATCCCTGCGCGCTTAGTGAAGCGCGACCTCCAGGAGGGGAAATCTGTGAAAGTATGCGGGGACACCCCGCTCCCCGGCAGCATCGACATGCTGCACTTGTCTTTGATACATAGATCAACCGTTTCTGAAAACAAAACCTATATTTTATTTCAACTCATATCATATTTCATCCAATTACCGCGAATAGGCGTAATCCAAAGCTTTGCCGAATCTTCAAGAATTCAAGATGACCTGGATAATTACCGAATATATATAGTGAACGGCGATAAAAAATAGGGTCGCAGCTGCAACCCTATCAGAGTCAAATTGGTCCAAACGGCTCGATTAACCCCTCGTCGCTGGAGTTATTGTTTTTTCATCCGTTGTTGCCGTTTGTTCATCCCTTTTTCCGGAGAACGGTATGGGAGATCTTCGGCAGTTTCCTGGCCGCTGACTTCCGTCAACTCCTCCGCCGCTTCAATGTCCGACTTTTTCGCCTGGGTTTTTTCGGCAGACCCCGGTTGATTCTCTTTCGCCAAAATCAACCTCTCCTTTTCCTTTTGTAGTATAGGCCTTTCCCTATACCCTGGATTAGTATCACTCGGCGAGGCGATGGTTAAACCATCCAGACCGGAATTTGCCATCAAAATTTTAACATCCGGACCAATGTTACGGCCTATCTTTTCAGTCCCCAAAATCATACAATGAAACTGAGGTGAGAGTAATGGCCTGTCCTATCTGCAACAATCACAAGCTTTTGCGGGCCGATGGCAAATGGTTCTGTCCGCACTGTTACCGGGTATATGCCAAATTGCCGCTTTACGGATGACGCGGATACGCGCGTACGCGCGTTAATCTCTCCAGCTGCGTAAAGACTCTCGAAAATCTCCACCCACCGCCCGGGCGATCCCTCGCTCCGAGATAATGGCGGTAATATAACGGGCCGGCGTCATATCGAAGGCCGGGTTAAAGACCCGGGCTCCGGGAGGCGCCACCCGTACTCCTCCGATCGTGGTCACTTCGTCGATTGCCCGTTCCTCGATGGGAATCTCCGCTCCCGACTCCAGCTTGAAATCGATTGTGGAAAGCGGCGCCGCCACATAAAACGGGATCCCGTGCTCCTTGGCGAGAATCGCCACACCGTAGGTGCCGATCTTATTGGCTACATCCCCGTTGGACGCAATCCGGTCCGCCCCGACGATCACCGCTTGAACCTTGCCGAGACGCATCACTGCAGCGGCCATATTGTCCGTGATCAGGGTCACCGGTATCCCCTCCTGCATCAATTCCCAGACCGTTAACCGCGCCCCCTGAAGTAGAGGCCGGGTCTCATCGGCAAATACCTCGAGATGTTTTCCCTGTTCCACGGCGACGCGGATCGCCGCCAGAGCCGTGCCGTAGGCGAATGTCGCCAGTGCCCCGGCGTTACAGTGGGTCAAAATTCCCATCCCATCCTGAAAGAGTGAAGCGCCATATTCCCCGATCTTGCGGTTAATCGTAGCATCGTCGGAGGCGATCCGCCCCGCTTCCGTCTCAAGCAGCCGGACGATTTCGGGTACCGGCCGCTCCCGGTTCGCTTCGAATACCCGGCGTTGGCGATCGAGGGCCCAAAAAAGATTCACCGCCGTGGGGCGGGTTTGGGCCAGGGTTTGAATGACCTGAATCACCCGCTCGTGGAATCGGGGATTCGTTTCAAATTCACGAGCGCCCAGAACCACTCCATAGGCGGCGGCGATCCCGATGGCCGGCGCCCCCCGCACTTGGAGGCGTTTGATGGCCTCCGCCACCTCCAGATAACTGCTTAAGTTCAAATATCGAACTTCTCCCGGGAGCAGCGTTTGATCGAGTAAAATTAAATGCTTTTGATCCCAATCCAATGTTTTCCAAGACATCAGCATCACTCCAGCAGTAGTCGAAAGTCTAAAGTCCAAAGTCGAAAGTTAAAAGTTAAAAGTCAAAAGTCAAAAACAACTGTCGGCTCCGGCCCCAATGCCCTCACCCATCAGACCGATTCAAGTCAGCGGCCCTCTCCCATAGTTATCGCTTTTTGATAGCGTTATGGGGGAGGGCGCGCGTACCGTGTACGCGAGGCCCGGATGTTGGCTGAGGGGTGAGGGTAGCTAGCTTTCCCGATTCCTGTCAGATGAACACGTTCGCAAATAATAGTTAGGATTTTTTCCGTTTAAGTCCGGCCAGTTTCTGCCGGAGCTGCTCCTCGACTTTCTCGGGCAGCGGCACAAACGGCGGATAGGCCACCACCGGATCCGCCTTGGTGGGAGTGGCTTGTACCGGCTCTTTGGCGACCCTCGGTATATAGGGCGGGAGTTCCAACAAGTCGTGGAGGATCACCAGGGACCCCTCTTTATCGGGAATCCGGCCTTTGCCGGTTGTATCCGGATCCAACTGGGGACTGGGGGGCAACGGCGAACCCACGCAGGAAGGACAACCGCCCTCGCAGGAACAGGCCTCAATCAAATCCCGGGCGGCAGTGAAGAGGTCCTCCACGCGTTCGAAAGCCCGATGGGCAAATCCCAAGCCCCCGGGGTAACGGTCATAAATGAAGAGCGATGGAGCGCCGTTATTGGCCAAATCCACCATGGAGCCGATATCGCCGCCGTCGCACATCACCAGTAGCGGCAGAACCTCCGTGAAGACATTGGCTATTCCCAGCAAGCTCTCCACCGGATCCCTCCCGAAGTCCTTGACCAACCGCAGGGTACTGGCGGGGGGAATCACCCAAAAAGCCTTGGTCTCCATGGTCACCGGTTCCAGGCTAATTTTGCCGAAACCGATGCTGTCCCTGGATCCGAACTTAATCTTACGGAAAAGATAGGGCTTCTCCATCTTCTCCACATCCCCGAATCCGGTATCCCCCTTGCGCCACTTACCCTCAAGCTCCCGCCCCTTGATGATCAACTGAACCTCGGTTACGCTCTGGGTGTAATAATCGACATCAATCTTCCGGACATAGGAGACCTTCTGGGGCACGTTCATTTCCTCCACGAAGTAGGTCTCGCCGTCGTGGAGGTAAATTGCCTCAGTGTAGATTTGTTCGTAAGCGCTGGCCTCGTCCAGGGTCCCGATGACTTTATGGGGTTCGACGGAGATATCCACGATACTGAAGGTGTTGTCGGCAATATTCCTCAGGCTGACCTCGGTGGCCGGGAAACCGGGACTCTGCCAGTACCAGCTGTCGGCGCTACGTCTAAGTTCACCCGCCTCACCCAGGAGTTCCAGGATGGCCGGGGAATAAGTTCCGAAACTCTGGCAATCGTAGGCGGTCACCGGGGACTCAAAGGCGGCGCTACGGATGTGACCCATGACGATATGCGGGTTGTCCGGATCAACCACCACCGCTTCCGGGTTTTGTTCGAAAAAATACTCCGGATGCTTGGCCAGATATTGATCAAGCGGGTTCTGATGCGGAATATAGATCACCAGCGACTCATCCTTGGAACGGCCGGCCCGGCCGGCCTGCTGCCAGGTGGAAGCGATGGTTCCCGGATAACCAACGATCAAACAAGCCTCCAATTGCCCGATATCGATCCCCAACTCCAGGGCATTGGTGCTGGTTACACCCAAAAGTTCTCCGGAAAAAAGTTGCCGCTCGATCTCCCGGCGCTCTTCGGGAAGATAGCCGCCGCGGTATGCCCGGACTTTCTTGGCCAGACTGGGGCTGACGGTTTGGAGCTGGTCCTGCACATAACGGTAGATGAGTTCGGTGACCACCCGTGCCTTGGTAAAGGTGATGGTGGGTATCCGTTCCCGGATTAGCTCCACCATGAGCCGGGCCGCCTCCGAGTTGGCGCTGCGGCGTTCGGACTTGGTCGCATCCAGATACGGCGGATTCCAAAAAACGAAATACTTTTTCCCCTTGGGCGCGCCATCCTGATCGACCAGACTCATCTTCACTCCCAGCAGCTTCTCGGCGTGTTCCAAAGGATTGTTGACCGTGGCGGAGGTTCCGATGAATACCGGGTCGCTGCCGTAATGGCGGCAGATCCGGCGCAGCCTGCGGATGACGTTGGCCACGTTGGAACCGAATACCCCGCGGTAGGTATGGATCTCGTCCAGGATTACATACTGCAGGTTACCCAGAAACTCGGACCAACCGGGATGTTTGGGTAAGATTCCCTGGTGGAGCATTTCCGGGTTGGTCAGGATCAGATTCGCCTTATCCCGGAGTGTTTTCCGGGCATTGGTGGTGGTATCGCCGTCATAGGTCCCGGCCAAAGGTTTCGGCCCTGCCAGAGGTTCAATCAGCCGGGCGATATTCTTCAACTGATCTTGGGCCAAGGCCTTCGTCGGGTACAGGAATAGCGCCCGCGCCTGCGGGTTGGCCAAATAGCGCTCCAAAACCGGGATCAAGAAACAAAGCGATTTGCCGCTGGCAGTACCGGTGACGATCACCGTATGGTGTCCGGCGCGAATTTCGTTAATCGCCTCGGCCTGATGGGAGTATAACCTCTCAATCCCCAAATGCTTCAGGAGACCGGAGAGCTCCGCAGGTAGCGGCGGATCGGGGGTTCCATATACAGCTTCCCGGATAGGCAGTTCGCGAATGGTGATGATCTGATCCTGGTAATCCCGGGAAGCGGTGAGTTCTTGCAAAAAGCGGTTGACATCCATCGCAGTTTACCTCGTAAATCCCTCATATTTACTCTTGGTTAATTCGACAAAACTAAAATTCCTTCCTGCCCCGGACACGCTTTTCGCGTTCCTCCCTTCCCAATCCTAAGGTTAAACCATCCGGTTAGCGGATAAGCTATAACTCCGGTGAAGCTAACAAGTCATTACTATTCTACCTGCACCGCAGAGGAGGATTAATTGGTGGAGACCGCGCCCATTCATGAAGAACCCCAGGTCGAGCCGATGTCATACGGGATCTTCCCCGATTTTGATCCGCTGATCGAGTTGACGAATGATTTTACGGAATTCTTGCTGCTCATGCACAGGAAACGATGGGATTCCTGGGATGCTTTCGTTTTGAACCAGCGGGCCGAAGCGCTCGGTTTAAGCCAGGGATTCGAGGAATTGCTGGTACTGACCCATCTTGCCGAACACTGGCGCCAAAACGGAGTCATCCCCTATCCGCACCAGATCGAAACCGTCCGGAAAGTCATCTCCCAGATGCGCGGCAGGGCGATTCTTGCCGATGAAGTGGGGTTGGGAAAAACCATCGAAGCAGGGATGATTCTCAAGGAATACCTGCTCCGGGGTCTGGTGAAACGGTTTTTGATCCTCACTCCCGCCGCCCTTTGCCGCCAATGGGAGGCCGAATTGCGGGAGAAGTTCGCCATTCCGGTATTGATTGCGCGGCGGGAGTACGACTGGAACCATTATGACTTTCTGCTGGCCTCGATGGATACGGCCAAGAAGGAATCGCACCGTACCGAGATTCTAAAGGGCTATTTCGACATGATCATTGTGGATGAGGCCCATAAACTCAAGTCCACAGTCACCCAGAACTTCCAGTTCGTTCAAGGGATCCAAAAGAAGTTCTTTCTGCTTTTGACTGCTACACCGCTCCAAAATGACCTGAAAGAGCTCTTCAACCTGATCACCCTGCTCCGCCCGGGTCAACTCGGCAATTACCGCCAGTTCAAGCAGAAGTTCACCAAGGATAAACGGACCCCGCAAAATGCCA